>JBBSAR010000218.1:0-7009 GCA_038252125.1 Desulfatiglandales bacterium | reverse complement strand
TGTATCAAAATACACTTGTTTAAAGTGGAGATAAGCTATAGAACTGAAGTTTCACCGTTTTTGAAGTCTTTCAGATTCTACCGCTAAGTTCCGCTTGATTATCTTTCACGAAACGCAAAAACTTGGCACGGAATTTGAAATTTTTTTTTCAATTTTTATGCCAATTATTTCAATACGTTACGATGCTTTTTTACTTGCGCCCCATTCCTTTTCATGATAAGATATCCACATAAATAACTGATATCCTAAAGGAAAGGAGTAATTTGAAATGTTTATTCTAAACGATATTTTTACGCCTCTTCAGAATGTGTTTTCATCCACCAATCTTGGCAGAGAACGTCGCCAATGGTTCACCTACACTATTTTGGCATTCATCATTCCTCTCACTTCTTCCATTTCTTCGAACATCTTTCGTTGCATCAATACGCTTTTCGGCCTCCGCGTGAACCGACGTCGGTTCTATGCATTTATGGCATCCAACAAACTTCCATGGGATAAACTGTGGCGGACTTTGTGGAGCATTATTCCAGACCCCCTGTCAGATGGGCGCTTATTGGTTGCCTTGGATGATTTCATCAACCCCAAAACGGGAAGAAAGATCTTCGGTTGTTCATCCGTCTTCGATCATGCCGCTAAAGCGAATCAGTCCAAATATCCCTGGGCTCAAAATGTAGTTCTTGTTGGACTGTTGAAGCGCATAAAAGGACGATGGGCATGCCTGCCCCTCGCCCACCGATTCTATTTGCCTAAGAAAGCCATTGAAGCAAAACTGGATAATATGAAAATTTCAGGAGAAGAACCCTCTTTCCAAACCAAATTGGATCAGGCATCTGAAATGTTGATTCAACTGGCCCATCATTTTGTCGGTGTTCCTCTGATGGTGGTTTGCGACAGCTGGTTCGGGAATAACGGCTTATTCAAACCGTTACGCCAACATCTCGGAAATTCAGCCCATTTGCTCTCCAGGTTACGTTCCAATATCGTACTATACTCCATGCCTCAGAACGGAGCGTCGAAAAAGCGAGGTAGGCATCGAAAGTACGGGCTCAGGCTTGGCTCCTGTGCTGAAATGGCTGCCAAGTTCATATCCCATGCATCAATCCATCGCGTATTCCTTTATGGGAAATACAGAGACGTCAACGCCTTCTCTCAGACTGTTATGCTCAAAACGCTCAAGTGTTCCGTTCGAGTTGTTTGGGTCTTTCGAAAAACACAGTGGGTTGCTCTCTTCTCTACGGACATGGATCTGTCTATTGAGCAAATCATCGAGTACTATGGCGCCAGATGGAAAATCGAATCAGGTTTTAAGGAAATCAAGCAGGATATCGGCAGCAGCAAAAGCCAAACCCGCAATGCACATGCTGTCATCAACCATATCAACTTTTCTACCATGGCCGCCACTATTATCTGGATCTATGGCGCCCGACTTGAGAATACACCGGAACGTCGTCACAAAGTCAAAGGCCGTAATAGTTTTGCATTCTCCGACCTAAGGCACATCATTGCAAATGTTGCTTTGAGCGAGGATTTCGATGCCGTTTGCCATAAACAAGAGAAACTCTCACGAAAATCTTTCGTGTCCGCGCTGCTGCGCATGGCCGCGTGAAAAACAATTAGCAATTACCGTGAAACTTCAGTTATTCAAAAACAATGGCTCATCGGTCACGTATTCATCGCCATGGAGAAATCACTCAGCCGCGAATCTCCCTGTCTACCTGGATATCCAGCGCGTTGAGTCTTTTCCACAAGGTCACCCTGCTGATTCCAAGAATGCGGGCTGCCTGCGATTTGTTGCCCCCTGCCGCATGCAAGGCATCCATAATCTGTTCTCTGTCCTGGCTCTTTTTCCCGGGAATGCCTTCTTTTCTTTTCTTTCCCGCCGGCAGGGGCGATGTTTTGTTGAGCGAACCGGGAAGGTGTTCCAGTCCGATATCTCCTTTGGAGCAGAGTACAAAGGCATATTCAATGACGTTGATCAGTTCGCGCACATTTCCCGGCCATTCATGTTGCATGAGCATTTCAAGGGCGCCTTTGCTCATCCCTCTGATCGGCTTTCCGGTTTTCATCTTGATTCTGTGAACAAAAGTGTCTACCAGGATCGGAATGTCCTCGATCCTGTCCCTTAGCGCAGGGAGATAAATAGGGATAACCCCGATCCGATAGTACAGGTCTTCCCGGAACTGCCCTTCCTCCATCAGTTTGCTCAGGTCTCGGTTGGTTGCGGCAACGACCCTCACATCGACGGGAATCGGCTGGTAATCTCCCACCTTTTCGATTTCTTTTTCCTGCAGCACACGGAGGAGCTTTACCTGGGTTGAAAGGGGCAGATCTCCGATTTCGTCCAAAAAGATACTCCCCTTGGTCGCGGCCTCGAAACGTCCCATCCTCGTACGATCAGCTCCCGTAAAAGCCCCTTTCACGTGCCCGAAAAGTTCACTTTCCAACAGGGATTCATTGAGGGCCGCACAATTCACCTTGATAAACGGACCGCTTGATCGGGGGCTCAGCCGGTGGATGGCGCCCGCCACCAGTTCTTTGCCGGTGCCGCTTTCCCCGTAGACAATCACCGGGGCTTCGGACTGAGCGGCGCTCTGGATGAGGTCGAAAACCTGGCGCATCCCCTGCGCTCTGCCGATAATTCCTTCAAAACTATCTTCAATGCTTAATTCCTTCCGTAGAGAGGTGATCACCTGATCCTTGGCCACCAGTTCCGTAAAATCGGCAAGGGTTTCCACTCCCCCCACAACGACACCTTCGCGATCCCTCAGGATGGCGGCATTTTTCATCACGTGCAGTGGAGATCCGTCTTTCTTTTTCAATACGCACCTGCTATGCCTCACTTTTCCCTCATTAAAAAGGCCGCAATGCTTATCGCCGCCATCCCTTCTTGTCCCGAAGCAACGGTTGCACTCCAATATATCGCACCGCTGCCCAACCAATTCATCGCGGGTGTATCCGGTCAGCTTTTCCAGAGCATCATTGGTCGAGATAATGATTCCCTCCGGATCGACAATCATCAGGCCGTCCAGCATGGTTTGCACCACGGTTTGCCAGTATTTGCTGTATTCATCATCAAACATACGGATCTCCACCTCCTATAAATAAAGCACAATTTGAAACGGTAAACGTTAATGGGATGGCATATGTGAACATGTGTTAATTATATTTGCTTAACGTTAAGAAATCAATATTTTTTATTATAACGAGCTTTAGTTAGTTAAATCAAATCATTAAAAGACAACCTTCCCTCTATTTCTTTTTGGCATTGATGTTGCAAAATACAAAGCTCAAAACAGAAACGAGTCTTTAGGACCTATGATGGAAACGACTGAAAAAGCATACAGCGTAAACAAGATCCTCGATTTGAGAGGATGGATGTGCCCTTGGGTCGTTCTCAAGGCAAAGAGCTGGCTCAGTCGCATGAATACCGAAGAAATTTTAGAGGTAATCAGCTCCGACGCCCAGATTGAGAAGAGCTTTTGTCATATCTTCGAAAGGACCAAAGACAGGGTGATCGGCGTAACTCACACGGAGGAATGCTATCACGTGTTGGTAAAAAAGGGGTAAGGCTCGGATGTTCAAGTGGTATTTATTTTTCAGTTGGAAGTTCACCATATCAACCCAAAACCATTATGAAAAGGAGAAAATCCATGGGAGAAATAGATCTCAGCGCAATCGTAGCGGCAAACAAAGTAGACGCACGCGGGGTATCCTGTCCGGGTCCCCTGTTGGAAGCCAAGAAGGGAATGGGCAATGTTCAGGTTGGACAGATACTTGAAATCCTTTCCAATGATCCCGGTTCCAGGAATGATATTCCCCGCTGGGCAAAGAAGGTGGGGCACGATTATTTAGGATTCCTGCCCGTGGACGGAGCAGACAGGATTTTTGTAAAACGTCAGAAATAGGATCCATTTTCAAGGGGGGGGCATCATGTCAGCCCGGGAAAACCAGGCAAAGATACTGATTTTAGCAACGGAAGATTGCGCATATCCAGGCGCCAACGCCACTGGCCAGGCCCATATGAGCTACCCGGATAACACCTATATCTTCAAGGTCCGGGCGCCGGTCATGTTCCCTGAGAAGTTCTATCTGGATTGCTTCAAGAAGGGAATCTACGGCATCATTATTATGTCCTGCGGGGTGGAATGCGCTTATGAGGGAGCCTACCCGGCCCTGGCTGCAAGGATGGAGAAATTGTACCCGCTGATGAGGGAACAGGGCTTGGATACAAGACGGGTCCGGCTCACGGGGGTATGCACCGTATGCAGCAAAGCCTTCGTGAAAGAAGTAAACCAGATGAACCAACTTGTGGCTGAACTGGGGCCCCCGGGGTCGGAGAAGAAAGCCTCGTAAGTTTGAGACGTGCAGGCGATTGAAAGGAAAGATTTATGTCCATGAGATCATTAAAATTCGATACCCTGGTTGTGGGAGGCGGTATCGCGGGGTTGCAGACGGCGCTGGATCTTGCCGATCAGGATTTCAAGGTGGCCATTGTGGATAAGGATGCAACGATTGGAGGGAAGATGATTCGTCTCTCCAAGGTCTTTCCCACGCTTGACTGTGCAAGCTGCATCACCACCCCCAAAATGGCTTCCGCGGCCCATCATCCCAATATCTCCCTCTTCACCTACTGCCGGTTGGATGCGCTGGAAAGGGAGGGTGATGGGATAAATGCCGAGATCACACGGAAACCCCGTTTCGTAGATGAAGAGAAGTGTATCGGTTGCAGACAGTGTGAATACAACTGTCCGGTGTATGTCCCGGATGAAGAACAGGGGGGATTCGCCGCGCGTAAAGCGATTTATATCCCGTTTTCCAATGCCATTCCCCAAATTGCTCTTTTGGATGCGGAAAATTGCACCCTCTGTGGAAAATGCACGAAGGTGTGTCCCACGCAGGCCATAGATTACTTTCAGGAACCGGAGCATTTCACCATTGAGGCCAAGACAGCGGTCCTTTCCACCGGTTTTGAGCTGACGCCGCTTGCAAACAAGGTCCAATACGGGGAGGGAAAAATTCCCAACGTCATAAGTGCGCTCCAAATGGAAAGGCTTTTAGCGCCCCATGGTCCTTACAACAGGGTACTCAGACCCTCCGACGGCATGGAGCCTGATTCCATCGCATTCATCCAGTGCGCAGGCTCCAGGGACAAGAGTATGGGGGTTTCCTACTGTTCACGCGTCTGCTGCATGTATGCCATCAAACAGGCCATGCTCCTATCGGGGGCCGTTCCCCTGGCCGACATCACCATCTACTATATGGATATCCGTACCTTCGGGAAAGGGTATGAGCAGTTCTTCCAGAACTCCAAGGCCATGGGGGTTGAATTTATCAAGGGCAAGGTGGCCTCCATGGATCCTGGAGACAACGGAACGGTGAAACTCCATTATGAAGCGCAGGGGGAAGACGGGGGAGTGAAGGTGGCGGAGCATGACCTGGTAGTCTTGTCTCTGGGCATGGTTGCGGGATGGAATCCCGAGGGGATCTGCTCCGTATCCCTGGGGGAGGATAACTTCATCAAAAGCGTCAAGCCCAAAACCGCTCCCACGCTCACCGATATGGAAGGGGTTTTCGCGGCAGGCGTGGCGGCAGGCCCAAAAGATATCGTAGACACCATCGTGGAAGCAGGATCGGCGGCCATGGAAGCCTCCAATTATTTGATTTCCCTTGAACGAACGAACAAGGCCGCGGCATGATGCGGCGATTGGGAATATGAAATCGGGAGATGTAGGTATGGCGGAAGAAGACAGGGAAAAAACGGAAACTCCGGAAGAGAAGGTCGGCGTATATGTCTGCCACTGCGGCGGGAACATCAGCGACCATGTGGATGTGAAAAAAGTCTGTGAGAATGCAAAAAACATCCCCGGTGTGGTGAAGGTGCGGGACAATGTGTTCATGTGCTCCGATCCGGGCCAGGAACTGATCATGGAGGACTTGAAAAGCGGCGCTGTGAATCGCGTTGTGGTGGCCTCCTGTGCCCCGGATCTCCATGCAACAACGTTTCGAAACGCCATTACAAGGGCCGGGGGAAATCCCTATATTTATGAACACGCCAACATTCGCGAGCAGGTAAGCTGGGTTCATCACGGGGACCAGGCCACCAACAAGGCAACGCGCCTGGTTGCTGCCGCGGCTGCCAAGGCCAAAGGATTGCGCCCCCTGGAACCGTTTCGCGTGGATGCCAAAAAGCATGTTACGGTTATCGGAGGAGGAGTCGCAGGCTTGAAAGCCGCGACAGATCTGGCTGCCCGTGGGATGGAGGTGGCCGTTATCGAAAAAGCGCCCTTTCTCGGTGGATGGACGTCAAAATGGGATAGAGTATACCCTACCGATGAAAAGGCCTCCGATATCCTTTCCGAGCTTGCGGAGAAGGTCCTGAACCACCCTTCCGTCACGATATACAATTGTTCCCTTGTAAAAGGCTTTGAAGGTTATATCGGCAATTTCGAGCTCCATGTGAAAAGAGAGGCGCCCGCATCAGGATCTTATGGCAGTGAGATAAAAAAGATGAATGAAGCCGGAAAAGGCCCTGGAGCGTTCATTCCGTTTGCGGGTATCTGCCCGACCGGCATTCCCGAGACAGAGGAGGAGCACACCATTGAAACCGGCGCCATTGTTATTGCGACGGGTTTTAAACCCTATACCCCCCGTCGCGGCGAATACGGCTACGGCGAATACGCCGAAGTGGTGACGCTCAAGGAACTCATCCGTATTATCGCGGAGAACCGGGAAAACGGGTCCGGACAGGCGCTGCAAGTAAACGGCAAAAAAATAAGGAACATGGCCATGATCCATTGCGTGGGCAGCAGACATATCCCCGGGGTTCATGAAGCGGATAGCATGGGGAACCTGAATCAGTATTGCAGCCGAACCTGTTGCAGCCCGCAAACTACTGCACCCAGCGGCAGGCACGGTGCCTCCCACTATCATCCTCCCCCTGTGGCTCCACAGGCGCCATTGAACAATGTAAACCCACCTTCTCGTCCGCACACCAGTTGCGGCGGGGGTG
>JBBSAR010000217.1:0-7022 GCA_038252125.1 Desulfatiglandales bacterium | reverse complement strand
TGATTTCGGTGTTGAACGACCACGTCCTGGACCGGTTGCTCACGCTGCTTCAGGAAGAAATCGGGAAAAGCCCCCTGCCCTTTTCATGGTTGCTAATCGGCAGCGAGGGACGTCAAGAACAGGTTTTCAAAGGGAACCAAAGCAGTGCCGTTATTTATGAAGACTGCCAGGAAGAAAATACAAACAGGGAAGCAGCCGAATATTTCAGGATGTTATCCGAGAAGGCCGTCAGCCATCTCATTGCTTGCGGGTATTCATCGGACCCGGGCGCACCCGCGGCCGCGGACCCGAAATGGCGACAGCCGCAATCCGTGTGGGACAGATACTTTCGGGATTGGTGCAAATTTCCGGACCGGGAAAGGGATTTTGATCCTGCCCTGTTTTTCGATTTCAGGTCCGGGGCCGGAAATGTTTCTCTCGCGGAG
Organism: Desulfatiglandales bacterium; assembly: GCA_038252125.1. GTDB lineage: Bacteria > Desulfobacterota > DSM-4660 > Desulfatiglandales > Desulfatiglandaceae > DUZB01. The sequence continues at coordinate 6,597 of JBBSAR010000217.1, read as the reverse complement.
AAGCTAAGAGAGCAAGTGCATGCCTTGACCGGGGGAGAAACTCCATTCCTGCACTTTCTGATCCGGAATTGCATCTCTTCGCAACCGCCCCTCTCTTTTTATGGAAATTTCGTGGTCGAAAAAGACGGCCAATACAGCGATGCCCTCGATATAGAGGGGAAGTCTCTGGTTTTTTTTGTGGTTTTTGCAAGGGCCATGGCCTTGAAACACGGGATTTGCAAAACCAATACGCTGGAAAGGCTCCGCTTGCTTCTGGAGAGGCAGCACATCCCCGGCGACCTGGGATCCGAACTGGTGGAGGCGTATGAGCTCTTGATGCATTTAAGGCTGGTCCATCAACTCCATTTGATAGAGGAAGGACATATGCCGAACAACTGGATCAATCCCGGCGATCTTTCCGATCTGGAAAAGCAGACACTCAAAGAGGCCTTCCAGGTGGTTAGACGTCTACAGGCGTTTGCGCGACATGAGTTCGGGCTCTTGGATAAACGCTGATTTTTTGTGCACAAATTGCCATAGACACGAATACTTGGCCGAGGCGCTCACTTCCCGCTTTTGCCGCTCACAAGTGGCTGAATGATAAGAGATTCGTTGTACCAGCATAAAAAGACCTCTCGACGGTCGGTGAAGGTTTATCCAAGATGCGGCAGCAAAAAAGACGTGACTACATTAGTGCCATTGTTTTTGAATAAGATACGCTCAGAACGTATATGAAAAATCTTTTCTCGTCTAAAAAACCGACGCATCCCTCTATCGTTGCCAATAACCTGATCAGCGCTGCCACCAACAGGCATGTCCCGATCCGGAATTGTGAATTTGTGGTTTTTGACACCGAGTTAACCGGCTTGAATCCGCGCAAGGATGAGATTATCGCCATCGGCGCCGTGCGCATAAGAAATTTGCGGATCTGTTGCGGGGACACCTTTTATGCGCTGATCAAGCCACGGGGAAAGCTCTATACCGCCAGTACCCTCATCCATCGCATTACTCCTCGCGAATTGTCAGGGGCCGAGAGCATTGTGGACGTCCTGCCCCGTTTTGTGGATTATTGCGGGGGTGCTTTTCTAATAGGGCATCACGTGCTTCTGGATCTGGGCTTTGTTAATCGTGCATGTCAGAATTATCTAAACGGGATTGTTAAAAGTTCAAGCCTCGATACCATGCGGCTTGCCATGGCGTACAAGGAATCATTGAACGGCCCTCATGTGGATCATCGCGAGAAGCCCGATGCTTACAGGCTTTCGTCGTTGAGTGAAGAGTTTCATCTGCCAAGATTCGGCGAACACAATGCCTTCCAGGATGCCATGCAGACCGCCTATCTCTTTATATATCTTATCCATAAGATGCGGCTTGGCGCCGCGGGAACCATGAGTGATTATTTGAAGATCGGCGGGAAATAGAAATGGAGAATCTTTAAGATTACAAAGGCTACAGGTTGCTGCACTCATGAAGGCAGGGCCGGACTATTTGCATCTTCAAAGAGGAGGGAGTGCGTGGATCAGATACTTATCGGCAAGGGCGAACATCCTGTTCACCTGCTTGCCAAATACGGCAACCGCCACGGAATGATCGCGGGTGCTACCGGTACGGGCAAGACGATCTCTCTCATGGTGTTGGCGGAAGGCTTTTCACGTCTGGGCGTTCCCGTGTTCATGAGCGATGTAAAAGGCGATGTGGCCGGCCTGGCGATGGCCGGTATTCGCAACGAGAAGATCCTGCAGCGTGTTACCGAAATCGGTATGGATGGATACGTGAACGAAGCCAACCCCGTGGTCTTCTGGGATCTGCATGGTCAGGCGGGCCACCCGGTGCGAACCACCATGAGCGAGATCGGACCGACCTTGTTGGGGCGGATTCTTGATCTCAACGATACCCAGACCGGGGTGCTGGAAGTCGTCTTCAAATTGGCCGACGATCGAGGCCTCTTGCTGCTGGACATGGATGATCTGCGCGCTCTTTTGGGGTTTGTCGCCGACAACCGCAAAGAGATTTCCACGGAGTACGGCCTGGTCAACACGCAGTCGGTGGCCGCTATACAGCGCGCTCTTCTGTCTCTGGAACGCGAGGGGGGCGAAACATTTTTTGGCGAGCCGGCGCTGGAACTGGCCGATCTGATGCGCACCGATCTCAGCGGCCGCGGGATTATAAACATCCTTGCCGCGGATCAACTAATCGTGAAACCACGATTGTATTCGAGCTTTCTCTTGTGGCTGATCTCAGAGCTCTTTGAAAACCTGCCGGAGGTGGGGGATCTTGACAGGCCGAAGCTGGTTTTCTTTTTTGATGAGGCCCACCTGCTCTTCAATGACGCCCCCCCAATCTTGCGTCAAAGGGTGGAGCAGGTCATACGAATCATCCGCTCAAAAGGCGTCGGGGTGTACTTCTGCTCGCAATTTCCCGACGATGTGCCCAACGAGATTTTAGGCCAACTGGGGAATCGCATCCAGCACGCCCTGCGCGCTTACACCCCCCGAGATCAGAAGGCGGTGCGAACCGCCGCCGAAACGTTTGTAGCCAATCCCGGGCTCGACGTCGCCCGGGTCATATCCCAGCTCGAAGTTGGCGAGGCCCTGGTTTCCACTCTCCAGGAAAAGGGTGTCCCCATGCCGGTGGAGCGCACCCTGATCTGTCCCCCGCGCTGCCGAATAGGGGCCATCGCACCGGAAGAGCGCGCCGTAGTGCGGTCACGCAGTCCCATAGGCGGCAAGTACGACTCGCCCGTAAACCGAGAGTCGGCTTACGAGATCTTGAAAAAGCGGACTTTGGAGAAGGAAGGAACCGCAGCGGGGACCAGGCAGGCCGAAGAAGAGCAACCTTCAAAATGGGGATGGTTGGGCGATTGGTTGTGGGGCACCAAACGCCGACAGGGAGTGTTGGAAACCATGGCCAAGCAGACCGCACGCACCATAGGAAACCAGATTGGACGGCAGATCCTGCGCGGCGTGCTCGGTGGCATTTTGGGCGGTTCGCGCCGCAGGTAGCCATTCCGTCACGAGGTCTTTTTTGCGGCGGCTGGGAAGCCGTAAATCCCAAAGGCCGCGAGGCTAATATGCAAAAAATTACACCCCACTTATGGTTCGACAAAGAGGCTAAGGAGGCGGCCGAATTCTACACGTCCGTTTTTCCCGGCTCAAAGATAAAAGACGCAACGACGCTCCATAACACCCCCTCCGGTACGGTGGATATCGTAGCCGTAGAGCTTCCGGGCCAACAATTCATGTTGATCTCGGCAGGCCCTCTTTTCAAAATTACTCCCTCCATTATCCTGCCTATTTCCAATTAGAGAATGTACCCCCACATCTGGTTTTGTTTGATGGAGGGGACATCGGCTATTCGCTTGTGAACAGGGCGAGGAAATCGTCCCAGTCGGCGATTGTCTGGACATCATTTAAGAAACTGTATCGGTCCCTGTCGGCATCGGACGCGGCGAACGGAATTTCTTTGTTGTTCGCGTAAGTCATCCAGACCGGCTTGATTCCCGCTCTTAGCGCCCCTCCGATATCCGCGTCCGGATCATCTCCAACAAATAGGATTTCCCCTCTTTCCGCCTGCATTTTTTCAAGCAGTTCATCAAACACGATAGGATGGGGTTTGCAGTATCCAACTTCCCCGGAAATGATGATGCATTCAAAGTAGGGGGCAAGACCCAGTGTTTGGATAATCGTTTTCGCGGCGGGGGCATGGGTGAAGTTGGAAAGCAGTCCAAGCCGATACCGTACTTTCAGGGTCTCCAGCATCTGGAGTGTTCCGGGAATCAGATTGCAATATTCGAAGAAGGCTGAAAAGTAGGCTTCTACGGCCATTCCTATGCGAGGATCTTCAGGGGAGAGAACCAGGCCTAGTTCTTCCAGGGCGGCGCTTATCCAGAAACGGTTGTGGGTCTCTTTTCCTTTGGTGCGGGTTTCTTTGATGAACCGAAGGGCTGCTTTCTTGTGGGCTTCTTTAAATGTTTCCGGATCAAAAGATACCCCGCTTTCCTGGAGGCTCCCGATCAAGCGTGCCACGGCGGTAGCCAGGGCATTGGGTTTGGCGGTAAGGAGGGTATTAAAAAGGTCGAAACCTATGGCTTTAATTTTCTGCATTCTTCATTTATAGTGCAACTTGCCGTTCATTGCAAGTTCACACAACCATTCTCTGGAATTCCGATATAAGGATTAAACGAGGATCGGTGTTGCCGAAGAAAATTCCGAGAGGCCGGATCAGGAATTTTCAGCTAATGGTTGCTTCGTATATTTGTCATAGACCTGGTCGCGGGTGATATTGAGTTCCTTTGCAATATCGTGAACAGGCACATTGGCCAACATAAAGACTTCATGGGATGGAAAAATCCCGAAGTGCTGGTCTATAAAGACAATAAGCTTGTTTCGGTTAAGGACCTTGAGCTTTCGGCGATACATCTGCCAGGTGCCGGGTTTGCCGAGGGCTTCCAATTTGAGTTGATCTTCCCGCCATTTTAAAAAGGCAGTGGTGAGGGCTTTCATGCCCATAGTCATGTATGTCTGGATATAGACGCCCTCTTTGGTTTTTTTTGCTGGGTGCTCAAAGTGCCGGTTTTGTTTGAGCTCCCGGAAGAGTTTATTTTCCATGAGACTGCGGTCATCATAACGATCGAAGGTTACGAAGGGGTCTTTTACGTCTATATTTGTCACGAATACGACCTGCTTTTCAAGCGGAGGAGTTTTGTTGTCCCACTTTTTGACAACCACTGCATTTAAAGGGATAGGTTCGTAATCTTTTTTGGAGGTATTGGCCTTGGAGCCATCCGGATTAAACCAATCACAGGTGAAAAGATCAGGCACGCCTACGAGATCGGTGAGCACTTTTTCGGTGTACTTCTTTTTGCCATAGCCATGAACCACTTTAACTTCACGAGTAGCAGGAGAAAAACTTTCAGAATCTAAGGCTAACTGACGGGCATCCTTAGCTGCTTCCATATTTCTCTTTAAAGGAATGACAAACTCGATCCCTTGTTGATCAATGTCATAGAGGACTTTGCCGTCAAGGAACCCACGATCAATTGCCAGAGAATCGATGACGCTGGATATCTTTACATTTTCTTTGGCTTGTTCCAACACTGCAAGGACATGCAGATTGTCCGGTCTTTCGATGGCATCGATTTTTATAGCCAAAGGTATGCCTGTTTTGATTTCATAAATGGCCCAGACTTTCCACCCATAAAGGGTGACGGGAACTTCTTTAAGTTCACCGCTTTTCCGATAGCCGCAGGCCTTGACCTTAACTTTATGCGTGACAGAGCCGCACCCCTTAAATTTGCTGGTGGTTTCATACACGGTGCAATCACATGCTGCATGTATCTTTTTTGGGAAAATCCCCTGTTTTGCCAACTGCTCAATACATTTGTTAAAGAAATTTTCAATCCGTCCGGTATGGGGTCCACTATACGGAGCCGATCGTTCGGGCCATGGCGGCAAGTACCGCTATGTGCCGGTCCCGCTGGTTGGGTGGCGTGGCCAGAAGCACCATCATATGCACCGGCTTGCCGTCCGGTGTTTCCATATCCAGCCCCTCGCTGCTGAGCCCCATCGCTCCCAGCATCTGGGCGCCTTCCATGTCCAACTCCGCATGTGGAATTGCCAGTCCGGACCCCAGGCAGGTCGACATTTCGGCCTCGCGTTTGAGAACGTTTTGAAGCAGTTTTTTCCTTTCGTATATAATGTGATTGGACTGCAGCAGGATATCCACCAGTTTTTTGATGGCGTCTTCCTTGCTGGAGGCGCTAAAATTGGTGGTAATGTTCTCCTCGTGCAGGAAATCGATCAGATGCACCCGATCGCGTTCATAATCACCTGACCGGCGGAGGGCGAACCGGGTCAGGATAGGCCCGATCAATTCGTTTAGGATTACCGAGGTCAAGCCCACCGCTACGATCAGATTGTAGACCGGCGCAAAGGCTTTTTGACCATCCAGAAGAAGAATCAGACCCACGGCCAGTCCGGCCTGGGGCACCAGTGCCAAACCGAGGTAACGTCTGAGTGCTTTCGTGGCTTTCGCCATACGCATGGCCAGGTAGGCGGCCAGCCATTTGCCGCCCGCACGTGCGGCCACCACCAGAACCGCCACCAGCCCTCCCTGAATTACGTAGTCGAGATGGAGTTCCATGCCGGCAAGGATGAAGAAAACCGACAGAATCGCAGACTGGAAGTTTTCAAAGACCCCGTGGCCGAGATTCTTGTCGTTCGGAACCAGATTGGCGACTGTAACTCCCAGAATCAAGGCAGGCAGCAGGACGCAGATCCCGAGCGTTTCAGCAAGCCCGATTGTCAACACGATGGCGATGCTGGAAATAGTTGTCAGGCGGGCGGTCAGCACCACACGGTGGGTTACAAACACCAGTCCGAGAGCCACCCCCCACCGAGAAGCAATGAAAAAACCAACTGCCGGAATGGTGCTATCACAACGTCCAGCAGTGTTTCACTGCCGCCGAGTGCTGCCTTGGCCGCGGTGTAGGCGATTTGAAAGAGAAAGATACAGGCAATGTTGTTGAGCGCCACGGCGGCGACAAGCGTCTTGACAAAGACACCCCGCGAACGAGTTTCCTGGATCAGAACCAGGACCGTCGCTGGAGCGGTGCTCACC
>JBBSAR010000216.1:0-7065 GCA_038252125.1 Desulfatiglandales bacterium | reverse complement strand
TCAGAGCGGGCTCGTGAGAACACAAAAAGATCGTCTCCACCTGCCAATAATAAACTCCCTGTTTGTTGCCTGTCACCCCGGCGTATATAATCGATCAAAAAAATTCCAGAACGAATTGTCTTGACACTTATTGTACGTATAGTCTAATACGTAGACCATAGGTACTGGCAATAGTTTTATTGTTTAAGAAACAGAAGAAGGAGACAAAGGGATGAAACAACTAATTGAACTCAAGGTGAACGGGGACACCTATTCCCTGGCCGTTGACCCCTGGCGCACCCTGAACGAGGCGCTACGGGATGATCTCAACCTGACGGGAACCAAACTCGGGTGCGGGTCAGGAGATTGCGGCGCATGCACGGTGCTTGTAGATGGCAGAAGCGTCAGCTCCTGTTTGACCCTTGCCGTGGAAGTCCAGGGAAAAGAGATCCAAACCGTGGAGGGGTTGGCCCCATCGGGAAGCGAACTGCACCCCATTCAGGAAGCATTTATTGAAAATGGCGCTATTCAGTGCGGATTCTGCACTTCGGGAATGGAAATGTCGGCCACATATCTTCTGAGCCGAAACAGCGCTCCTACGGAACAGGAGATCAGAGAAGGGCTTTCCGGTAATTTATGCCGCTGCACTGGGTATATCCAGATCGTCGACGCCATCTCCGAAGCCGCAAAGAAAATGAAACAATCATAGACGAGGAATTGAAAATGACTTTGCCGAAATTCGCTTATTTTGCGCCTGAGACCCTGGAAGAAGCCTACAGACTTCTGTCCGAACAGGGAGAGGGAGCCCAATTACTGGCCGGAGGAACGGATCTTCTGGTCAGGATGAACCATGGCCTCTTGAAACCCACGGCCGTGATTTCCCTGAAACATATTCAAGGTCTGGACTGTCTTTCTTTTGATTCACGGAAAGGGCTTTGCATCGGCGCTGCCACGCTTCTCAGCGACGTAGCTTCCAACGCCGACGTATTAAGGCATTATCCCGCCGTGGCGGCTGCCGCCGGCTCAACGGCCAATGTGCAGATTCGCAACATGGGAACAGTGGCGGGGAACCTGTGCAATGCCGCACCTTCCGCGGACAATGCCCCTGCCCTGCTCGCCTTGAATGCCCAGGCAGTTTTGTCAAGCGCCAATGGCGAGAGGCGAATGCCCCTGGATCAATTTTTTAAAGGACCGCGGGAGACCGCCATGAACCATGGAGAAATTCTCACATCCATATTGGTTCCACCGCCCCTTCCCCATTCGGGCGTTTCCTACCAGCATATATCGGCACGAGGAAAGGTGGACATCTCGGCTGTTTGCGTGGGGGCTATGGTTCTTATGGATAAGGAAATCTGTAGGGAAAGCCGCATTTTCCTCGGCGCCGTGGGGCCTACTCCATTGCGAGCCATGAAGACCGAGCAACTGATACAGGGCAAGACCTTGACGGAAGAGATCCATAAAAAAGCGGGGACCCAGGCATCCGATGAGTCCAGCCCTATCACGGATGTTCGATCCAGTGCCGAATACCGAAAACAGATGGTGGCCGTCTTGACGCGCCGCGCACTCAAGGAAGCCCGTGACCGAGCCATGAATAGTGAGGGGGGGAAGAAATAACCATGGAACAATTCAATATCGTGGGAAAAGACGTACCCAGAAACGACGCCCTGGCAAAAGCGAGGGGATCAGCCACCTATACCGACGACATGAAACTGCCCGGAATGCTCTTCGGGTCCATCCTGCGAAGCCCGGTAGCTCACGCCCGCATACTCAGCATTGATACCAGCAAGGCCGAAGCCCTGCCCGGGGTAAAATGTGTGATTACCGGCCGGGATATCCCCAAAGTGAAATACGGCAACTGGCGCCTTTTTGTCGATACCCAGGATGAATATGCCCTGGCAATGGACAAAGTGAGATTCATTGGAGATGAAGTGGCCGCCGTAGCGGCTGTGGACAAGGAAACCGCCAGGGAAGCTCTTGATCTCATTCACGTGGAATATGAAGAAATAGAAGGCCTGTTTGATGTGGATGACGCGACCAAAGAAGGCGCACCGGCCATTCATGACTATTGTGCCGGAAACATCAGCGTCAATCGGAAGATCCAATACGGAGACATCGAAAAAGGGTTCGCCGAATCCGACTATGTGCGTGAAGACACTTTCAAGGTGCATGCCGTGAGTCATGCCTATCTGGAACCCTGCTCCGCTCTGGCCCAGGTGGATCTGGACGGACGGATCACCCTGTGGACTTCCACCCAGGTGCCCTATATCGTGCAATGCCTGCTGGCGTCAACCCTGGAGATGCGGGAAAACGACATTCGAGTTATCAAACCCTTTGTGGGAGGCGGTTTCGGCGGAAAAATGGAACTTCGGACCTGGGAGTTCTGCGCCGCGTTCATGGCCAAAAAGACCGGCAAACCCGTAAAATTCACCCTGTCGAGGGAGGAAGAGTTTCTGACCGGACGACGACGCCACGCCATGACGCTCCATTCCAAAGTGGGCTTTAAGAAGGATGGAACGCTGATGGCCAAGGACCTCAAAATCACCTTGGACGGGGGCGCCTACAATGCCATGGGGCCTACGGCCACCTTTTTGTGCGGAAATTTCGGGGCCATGTTGTATCGCTACCCTAATTATCGATTTCATGGCCAGCATGCCTATACCAACAAACCACCCGCCAGTGCCATGCGGGGGTTTGGAGGGCCCCAGTCCCTTTACGCTTCTGAAATCCAGATGAACATGGCCGCGGAAGCTCTGGGAATCGATCCGGTGGACCTGCGGCTCAAAAACGCCCAGGTGAGTGGAGACAAAATCCCTGACGTGGCCACCATATCCAGTTGCGGCTTCAAAGAGTCCATTGAGGCGGTAGCCAAAATGAGCGACTGGAAACGGCGACGCAAAGAACTGAAACCAGGGCAGGGCATCGGAATCGGCTGTTACAGTTTCATTTCCGGCGGGGTGTTCAACTGGTTTAATACCCAATATCCCTTTTCGGCGGCGGAGATAAGGGCCTTTTCGGACGGAACGGTTCACCTGCTTACGATGGCCTCGGACATCGGACAAGGTTGCGATACAGCCCTCAAGCAGATCCTGGCCGAAGAGCTGGGGTTGAAAATGGAAGATATCCGTATCACTTCCGCGGATACGGCAACCACCCCGCAGGCCGACCTGGGGGCGTGGGGAAGCCGGGTGACGCTTATGGCGGGAAATGCGGTCCTGGACGCGGCCCGAAAAATCAAGGCGCGGCTTTTCGGCGCCCTGTCGGCGTTTCACAATTTGAATGTCATTCATGAGATGGAGTGCAAAGACGGCATGGTCCAGCCCAAGAACAGGCCCAAAAAGGGTGTGTCCTTCGGCCAGGTAGTGGCCATGGTTCAGAAAGCCAACCGCGGGGAGCCTCTCATCGCCCACGGCTACTACACCCCCAGAGACAAAGGCCTGGTGACCCCGGCTTTCGGCTTCGGTGCACAGGTGGCCCTGGTGGAAGTGGACCGGGAAACAGGGGTGGTTGACGTGAAGCAGATGTGGACCGCCCACGACTGCGGCACCGTGATCAATCCAAAAGGCGTGGAGGGGCAATTGGCCGGTTCCATTCAGATGGGACTGGGCTACGCCCTTTCGGAACAGTTTGTGATGAAGGACGGCAAGACCCTGAACACGAATTTTCTGGACTATAAAATGCCCTCTGCCCTGGATATGCCACCCAGCGAAGTAGTGCACGTAGACACCTATGAACCCGAGGGGCCCATGGGCGCCAAGGAATGTGGAGAGGGCCTGGCTTCACCAACAGCCCCCGCCATTTCAGATGCGGTCTACCATGCAACCGGATACCGATGCAAGGACCTCCCCATAACGCCGGAAAAAATTCTGGCGAACATGAAAAAAGAGAAATAAACCCTCATAACAAAGGGTTCAACCCAACAGAGGCAAATGCTGTCATTCCGAGCATGGCCGCCGTTTTTTTGGCGGTCATGACCCGGAATCCAGAAATTTGCCGGGACAAAATGGATTCCCGCGTTCGCGGGAATGACGGCGCTTTGTATGGTTTCAATACCAGGACGGCCTAATGCTAATTCATTTGAATGCGGCCAGTTTCTTTCCTGAAACCTGAAACCCGAAACCTGACACCTGCTGAACGGACTGTTACATGGGCATAAGAGAAAGACGTAAACGAGAAAAGAGTCAACGGCGCGAGGACATCCTAAGAGCGGCCATCCAGGTGTACGAACAGGAGGGCTACCATTCCATCACCATGGAAAAAATCGCGGAAGAGGCCGAACTGGGACGCGCCACACTCTACCTCTACTTCAAGACCAAAGATGAAATCTTTGTTCATGCCATCGTTTCTTATGCGGATTTTTTTCGGGAGCGGCTGGAACACCTCTATGAACATCGGGACAGCATAAAAGAACGATTTCTTTCATCGCTCTGGAATACGTTCATCGAGTTCTACGAGAAGGACCGCGCGTCGTTCAATGCCACCCTCTATTTTCATCAGAGCGAGATGATTCGCAACCTGCCGGAAAATCTGCGATTGATGCTGGACAAGTCGGGATCGAGAAACTACGAAATCATGTGCAATCTCACGGATTACGGTCTGCAGGAAGGCATATTCCGGGATTGCGATCCCAAAACCCTGGTGGAAGTGATTTGGACATCTTTTCTTGGGATCATTCACCTTGAAAACAGCAAACAGGCCATGTTTCGCAAAACCCATCTGGAAATAACCTGGGATCTCGCCTTGGACGCATTGTCAAAAGGCATCCTGAAGACCGCATGAAAAACGCCCTTATATTCATCATAACCTGAAACCCCCATGAGCGGTTCCCCTTTAGATAGTGCCCGCAGTACCCACAAATTCATTAATCGATGGACACTACTATATAGCAAGGAATTTGGACTAAATTATCCATGTTGCGATTACTTGAATTGACATATGAAAATCTGGTAGCCCTGATTGTGGATCGCTATCAAAAAGGTCCATTTCTCGCCGGGGCCCTATATCGTGAGTTCTACAAGAATCTCAGCCCGGAAGCGTGGCAAGCGGAAATGATCCGGAAACTGCCGGGATTAAACGAGCGGCTCAGAAAGGATTGGCGCTTTGCTCCGGGACGGATAAAAGATGAAATCCACCAGGACGGAGTGGTTAAATTCGTTACGGAGTTAGAGGATGGGAACCGGATTGAATCCGTGATCCTTCCCATGAAAACCCACCGGACCATCTGCATTTCCAGTCAGGCCGGTTGCAGAATGGGGTGCCGGTTTTGCGAAACCGGTAAGTTGGGATTGGTCCGCAACCTCAGCGTGGAAGAGATCGTAGGCCAGGTTTATAACGCCAGACAAACATTCGACCAAGAGGTCCGCAATGTCGTATTCATGGGAATGGGAGAACCTTTCGACAACTTCGAAAATGTGATGCAGGCCGTCCGGGTGCTCAGCGATCAGCGTGGTCTGGATATCGCGCAGCGACATATCACCCTCTCAACCGCGGGTCGGATCGACGGCATTAGAAAACTGGCGGCCTTAGATATGCCTCAGTTGAACCTTACGATATCGCTCAATGCGCCCAATGACGAACTGCGCCGCCAACTCATGCCGGCCCACAGGACGGGTTCACTGGCCCTGCTGCAAAAGACCCTGGTGGGCTATCCTCTGAAAAAGGGACACGTCCTGGGTGTTGCTTATGTGCTCATTTCCCATGTGAATGACGGCCCGGAACATGCCCAACAATTAGCCCAATGGTTGAAACCCCTGCGGGCCAGAGTGAACCTGATTCCTTTTAATCCCGGGAACGATTCGCCTTTCCAACCACCCAGCCTGAAAGAAACGGATCTGTTTCGCCAGAGGCTGATTGGATTACGCGTCAATGTGCAAAAACGAGAGCCCCGCGGCAGGGAGTTGATGGCCGCCTGCGGTCAGTTGGGAGCCCGTATCTGATAACGAGAAAGGAGAATACCATGAAAGTACTTGCACTGAATTCAAGTCCCCGAGGCGAAGGCCAGAGCAAAACAGGCATGATGCTTAATCACCTTGTCCTCGGTATGCGAGATGCCGGCGCCGAGGTGGAGGTCGTAGATCTTCGAAAAAAAACCATCAGGAATTGTTCCGGCTGCTTCACCTGCTGGACCAAGACACCCGGTCTCTGTATCCACAAGGACGATATGACAGGAGAACTCTTCCCGAAATTCATCGAGTCGGACCTTGTGATCTATGCGAGCCCCCTTTACCATTTCACCGTGAATGCAACCATGAAAACCTTCATTGAACGTACCCTGCCTGTTTTACAGCCTTTCTTTGAGGACAGCGGGGAAGAAACCAAGCATCCCCTGAGACATAAATTTCCCAAGGCTGTGGTCCTTTCCGTGGCGGGCTTCCCGGAAATGTCTGCCTTCGACCAGCTCTCCTCCTGGGCGCGTTTCATTTTCGGCCAAAACAAAAGTCTCGTGGCCGAGATCTATCGACCGGCGGCTGAGAGCATGAATCTGCCCTTTCTCAAGAATCAGGCGGAAGAAATTTTTGGGGCCGCCAGGAAGGCCGGCCGGGAAATCGTCGAATCGATGAAGGTCTCCGAAGAAACACTGGCGGATGTCACCCGGGATTTTATCGGGGACAAAGACCTGTTCAGAAAGATGGGGAATGTCTTCTGGAAGAGCTGCATTGCGGAGGGAGTGAGTCCGAAGGAATTTGAGGAAAAAGGCCTTATTCCCAGACCCGATTCTATCGAGACCTTCCTGATGTTTTTCTCCTTTGGTTTCAATCCTGCCGGCGCAGGCGACACCAGGGCCGTCTTGCAGTTCAATTTTTCCGGCGAAGTACAGGGGACCTGCCATTTTAGTATCGAAAACGGAACCATCCGCACCTTCCAGGGCTCCGCTGAAAGCCCGGATTTGACGATCGACACTCCTTTTGATGTCTGGATGGATGTCATGACCGGCAAAGCGAATGGGCAGCAGATGTTCATGGCGCAAAAATACAAAGTCCAGGGAGACCTCAGCCTGCTGATGCGCATGAGCCAGATCTTCGGCAAACAGAGATGAAACAAACATGAAAATTGAAGGAATGGGAGGCAAGCAGAAAATGGACGATATGG
>JBBSAR010000215.1:0-7085 GCA_038252125.1 Desulfatiglandales bacterium | reverse complement strand
GAAGACCGTGGGAACGAGGAAAAATACTTCCTTGAAAAGGGCCTCTATCGCCCTTATCGAAAAGCCGCCAAGGGATGAAATCTACCGGATACGGGACCGGATCACCTACCTGGAGTTGAACGTAAACCAGGAGTTCATGAACCTTTTCAGCGCCGCAAAATTCATTCCCCACACGGATCAATCTCTTTTTCCATCCGTCAAGAGATGGGCAGACATCGCTTCGCCCACTTGATCAAAGAATAACACGGAAATTCATTTTTTTTTGGCAGTGCGGCAGCTTCCGGATGGAGGTGGGGGTTGCATTATCCTTCCTTTTCAGGGGGGACGGCAGACAGCAAATCATAAAGACCGGAAAGAGCCTCCTGAATGGGAATCACTTCAACATCCTGTTCATAGCGACGGTATCGGCCGCCATAAATGAGGATAGCCCGCGCCATGGGATAATCTCGACAAAAGGCTTTGAGACCGCTTAAATCTCGCTTTCGCAAGCTGGCCGTGCGTTTGACTTCGATGGCGATCAGTCCTCGTTCGCCGTAAAGGACAAAGTCCACTTCCACCTGGGTGCCGGCACGCCAGAAGTAGATCTGGTATCCCAAATCAAAATGGTCATTGACAGCCCGCAATTCCTGAAAGACCAGGGTTTCCATCGCGGCGCCGTCAATCTCCTCCGGCACGTCAAGAATCCCTCTGGGACGGATGGCCCGGTAAACCCCCACATCGAAAAAAAAGAACTTGGGATGGCTTACAAGACGTCTCTGCGCACGCTTTTTGAAGGCCGGCAGTCTTTCGGCCAACAACAGATCTTCCAAAATGTTGAAATATTCCTCCGCCAGTTTACGATTCACATCACATTCACGCGCAACCTCGGAGATATTCAGGAGGGCCGCCTGCGAAAAACTCGCGACCTCCAGGAATCGTGCAAACGCCTGCAGGTTCCGCGTAAGGCCTTCCTGCTGCACCTCCTCGCGCAGATAGGTCTGGACATAGCTGCTCAGGTAGGCTTCGGGATCGGAATCAGCGAAGGTCATGGGCATCTGCCCGAGTTTAAGCGAATGGGCCAGGCTGAAATCATCGCCAAGCTCCATGGCCGTCAGGGGGTGCATACGACGTGTTAAGGCCCTTCCAGCCAAAAGGTTGGTCCCTTTCCGGCGCAGTTTTCGGGCACTGGAACCGGTCATCACAAAAAGGAGGCGCCGATTCTCGATCAGGCGATGCACCTCATTCAGCAATTCAGGGACCCTTTGAATTTCGTCAATTACCACCCAGCCTTCATATCCCGGCGAAATCAGCGTGTCAAGTCGCCGCGGAGATGCTAACAGCAGATTATAGAGGTCCGATTCCAGAAGGTCCAGATAGAAGCTGTCTTTGAACACGTTACGGACCCAGGTCGATTTACCGGTTCCCCGAGGACCGAAGAGAAAAAAGCTCTTGTTTTGTGGTGGTTTGATCGTTCTGGCGTACATATCTCCATATTGCATGACAATTTGGCGTTGTCAACTCAAAACAGCATAAACATATCTCACCTTCCACGCCAATTCTCCGGCCTCCCCAAGCATAGATAGAAATAAAAAGGGGGGCAGGTCAATCGTTATTTTCTGACCTGCCCCCCTTTTTTGAAATGATTGAAATGCGTATCGCATTCCAAAAAATACGACGGTCATCCCCGGATAGCGGTTTCTCCTTTTCGGCTCCCCGCAGGAACGCCTTTCCTTCTCTCCAGCGTGCCCTCCATATCTACTTTCAAGGTCTCGGGGTCCAAAACCACACCATAAAATTTCGTAGCCGCTGCCAGACTTACATAGCCATCCGCTACATCTTTTTCCACCAGTTCCGGGTCCCGTTCCAGAGGATTCCCGTACCCGCCCCCCCCGGGAGCATCGATCATCACCACGTCTCCCGGCTTCAGATGGGTAAGCCCGTAGGGGTTGCCATCCATGCCATTGACGAGAAAGGTCGCCATCAGTCCCGAGAGGCCGCCGAAAAGGCCCTCCGGAGGATGCCGGTATCTCCCGGATTGCATGGCGAGGCTCACCGGAGGAAGGGGGGCGTATTCATCATCGGGAATTCTCAGCACCATCCTCCTTCCGAGACCCCCTTTCATTCTCCCGGGTCCGCCTGAGTCTGGAATGAGTTCTCTTTTCTCCACGATTAAAGGGGTATCGCTCTCCAGGATCTCCACCGGCGTATTCGCGCCGTTGGCGGGAAAAATATAGACGAAATTTCCATCGGCCCCGGAACTGGCGCCCATGCCCCCACCCCTGATCCGAACGGAATGCCACGATTTTCCGTCTTTGTCCTTGCCATACAATACATTCATGCTGGCGGGAGTTCCGCCGCTTCCCGCAATCACCCTGCCGGGCAGGGCGTCGGCCATGGCCCTGTAAATGATCTCCGTAACAAAATGCCCTACCTGCATGCGGGCGGCAACCGCCGCGGGGAACCGGCAATTCACCACGCTCCCTTCCGGGGCCTGCAGGGTAAGGGGCGCGGCGGCCCCGTCATTGTTGGGAATATCCGGATCAAACATGCTCTTGAGCGCCATGAAAACGTAGGCAAACGTAAAATTATAGACCACATTGCCGCCCCAATCCACCTGAGGAGAGGAACCATCCATATCCACCAGGATGTCGCTGCCTTTCACATGAACCGCCACCTTGATCACAAGGTCGGCCTTGCCTTCCATCTGCTCCACAATGCCCTCGGAGCGATAGATGCCGTCCGGGACCTTGCTGATGGCCTCCCGCATACTCTTTTCGGTCCTCGAAAGGATTTCCTCCGCCAGATCATCCAGCGTCTCCAGTTCGTATTCCCCGAGCATCTGAACAATTTTTTCCGCGCACACATGATTTGCGGCGATCTGGGAACGGATATCGCCCGTGACTTCGTCGGGGGTCCGCACATTCCATCGGATCATTTCCATGACGGCATCATTGAGAACCCCTCCGTCATAGAGTTTGACCAGAGGGATGAAAAGGCCGTCTTCAAAGACATCGTGGTTGTCAGAGGCTACCCGCCCTCCAATGTCTGAATGGTGGAACACGCACGCCGTGAAAGCCACCAGCCTGTCCCGGTGAAAAATGGGGCTCATAACGCACACATCGTTTAGGTGCCCGGCCAGGGCCCAGGGATCATTGGTGATGAATACGTCTCCGGGACGGTATGTTTCCACGGGAAGCCGTGTGACCAGTTTCTTGATCCCGATGGCCATGGCGCCGGACTGGCCGGGCGTGGCAAAGGAACCCTGGGCCAGCTCCCTGCCTTTGCTGTCCGTAAACATGCAGGTATAGTCATGGGCATCCCTGAGAAGACTGGAAAAGGCGGTGCGGGCGACGGCGCTGTCGGCCTCATCAACAATGGAGATCAGTCTCCTCCACAATATTTCAATGCTTATGGGATCAAACACCTGGGTCATGCTGTTACTCCTTGAATACTTTTTGTTTTTAACAAAATGGTGCCTTTCACATGATTATGGTTGAAATAAACTCTTTACGTAAGAGGTTTCAGGTTTCAGGTTTCGGGTTTCAGGAGAAACTGGGACCGACAAGAGGTTTCAGTGTTCAGTGTTCAGGTTTCAGGTTTCAGGAGAACCGGGAACCGACTACGAGCAACCAAGTATCAAATCAAGAACACCAGGTTTCAGGAGGTCTCTTCAACGTTCACGGACCAACCTTCAAGAAACGGTTCATCGCTTACACCGTAATCTACTGACTCTTCGGTTATCTGCCAGCGGCGTTCTCGCTCTGGAATTTTTTTCTCCAAAGTCTTCTCCAATCCATTCAGCATACGAACGCATTCCTTATATCGACTCCGAAACTCAACAAAAATGTTTTCCGTGATATATCCTTTGAGTTTCGCCATGAAGAGGTGATGGATAGTCTCACTCGCTTCGCCTCTGCTGCGATTGACGCCTTCGATTTTATTACGGATATGCCTGTCATCATTTTTTTCTGCAAGTTGGGCTGGAGAGCTGTTTGAGGAACGTCTGACCTGGCTACCTAACTCGTATTTTTCTTCTTGGGGCCAAGTATGCGACAAATTGCACACCTCAATGTGAAGGCCACACAACCTTATATAAACCTCCAGATCCTCCACATCAAAATACTTTTTCTCGCTCACCAGCTCCTCCTGAAACCCGTGCCACACTCTCTCTTCCTAATCTGATCCCGCTGTTACCTGACACCTGAACACTGAAACCTGAAACCTCTTCAGCTGTCACCAGCTCCTCCTGAAAGCCGTTTTTGGGTCTCTTTTCCTGTTATGACCCGTTGTTATCTGAAACCTGAAACCTGAAACCTCTCCAGCTATCACCAGCTCCTCCTGAAACCCGCTCATAGTATCTCTTCCTGATCCGATCCCGCTGTTACCTGACACCTGAAACCTGACACCTGAAACCTCTCCAGCTGTCATCATTGAGACAACCCGAACAAAGCTTCACAAGAACAACTTAAGCGAAACCATCACAAATCGATCCACAGAAATCCATATTCATCCACTGAAACCGACGCGTCTTCTCCTACGATAACCGTCGACTCCCTCTCCTCGATAATCGCGGGACCTTTGAACCGGGCCCCTTTAAACAGTTTGTAACGATCATAGACGGTATGGGAGATAAAATCCTTCACAATCCCTGAAAATGCCGGCCTTTGCCCTTTTATAGCATCGGACAGGGAAAACACCCCGTCTTTCAGTTTCGGCAGATTTAACAATCGTTCCGGAAGCCCTGCCCTCACCTTGAAATTAATAAATTCAACCGCGGAATCGGGATAGGTTCTCCCGTACATCTTTTCATAGATGGCATCGAACCGCCGGCGGATCTCCTCTTTGCTGAAAAGCGCGAAATCTCCTGTCGGAACGGGCACATTCGTTTCCGATCCCTGGCCCACAAAACGCATATCCACGGACCTTTCATACTGAATATCGGGGTCTTCTCCACTCTTTTCAAGGGCCCTTGCCCCCTCGGCCTCCATTTCAAGAAAAATCTTTTCCATGGCTGCGAAATCAGCCGTCATAAGGGCGGATTTGTGGCTCCGGACAAGGTCGAACGCCCTCGGGGCCGTAAAGAACCCCAGGGCGGACCCAACCCCTGCGTTGGGCGGGACTATCAAACGTTTCGCGCCAAGTTTCCTGGCCAGACCGTAGGCATGAACGGGACCGGCGCCGCCGAAGGCAATCACCGTTACCATACTGGGGTTGCCTCCCTTTTCCGCAATGTGGGTCTTGGCCGCCCCCGCCATGGTCTCGTTGATCAGATCGTGAATCCCCCAGACCGCATCCATGAATGACACCTGCAAGGGGTCCGCAATCTTTTCTTTTATGCCTCTCTCGGCCGCCTCTTTATTGAGCGGCATCTCCCCGCCCAGGAAATAATTCTCATCCAAGTATCCCAGCAGCAGGTCCGCATCCGTAACCGCGGGTTCCCGACCGCCCCTGTTGTAGCAGATGGGACCGGGTTCGGCGCTTGAACTCTCGGGTCCCACTTGCAAGGTCCCCATTTTACTCACATGCGCGATGCTTCCACCCCCCGCCCCGATCTCCATGAGATCCACCACGGGCACCTGTATGGTCAGGCCACTCCCTTTCATAAATCGCTGAACGCGACCTACTTCAAAGGTGGGAACTACCCCCGCCACACCGTCCTGAATGAGGCAGGACTTGGCGGTCGTCCCACCCATATCAAAACAGAAGATATCCGGAATACCGAATAACTTCCCGTAATACTGACCCGAAATGACCGCGGCCGTGGGTCCTGATTCGATAATCCGCACGGGAAACTCGGCCGCCGTTTCAATGGAAGTAATGCCCCCGCTGGACAGCATGATAAAGAGTTTCCCTTGCGAACCCAACGATTGGAGCCTTCTCGCCAGTTTTGTCAAATACTTACCCGTCAGAGGCTTCACATAGGCGTTGGTAACCGTGGTGCTGGTCCTTTCGTATTCCCGGATCTGGGGAAGGACTTCATAAGAGATGGAGACCGAGATGTGCGGCGCCTCCTTCTCGATGATTTCCTTGATCATCCATTCATGGTCGGGGTTTTCAAAAGAATTGAGCAGACAGACCGCGATCGATTCCACATCCAGGCCAATCATCCGGCGCACCACTTCCACCGCCTCGTTTCTATTTAAAGGTCTGAGAACGGTCCCGTCGCTCCGAACCCTTTCGTCCACTTCCAGCCGAAGATGCCTGGGGATCAAAGGTTTGGGGAATTCAGCAAAGACGTCGTAGGGCGCATAGCGGATCTCGCGTCCCAGCTCCAGCACGTCCCGAAAGCCCTTGGTGGTGATCAAACCGGTGCGAGCGCCCTTTCTCTCAATAATGGAATTGATAACCAGGGTAGTACCGTGGATCACCTCATCCAGTTGCTTCACAAAACCGGGCAGGTGCACCTCTAATTGACGGATACCCTGTTCCACCGCATCCGATGGGTCTCCCGGGGTGGTCAGGCACTTGTTGATTCTTATTTCACCCGTCTGGTCGTTAAGCAGCACAAAATCAGTAAACGTACCACCGATATCGCAACCCAGCCGATAAACCTTCTCAGACATACATTCCTCCTCTACATTGGCCGAACCAAAAAAAAGATCTCGCGCAGAGACACCGAGTCGCAGAAGTCATTGAATATCTCAAATTGCAGCCCTGTATTTTCCAGCATGTTTTACAGATGCTTCCATCTTCAATTGTCATTTTTTTCCACCTCTTCCATGGGGTGTCTCCCAAAAAGGAGAACGAGGAATGTATGCTGCAACAAAGTCAACCCAGTCGATTTGAATGGTCGCATCTTGAATACATTTCAAGACGGCGTTTTCGTTTGGCGCCTTAATTACTTCCTCTCCTTAAGCGCTGCCAATATCTTCTCGGGAGTAATGGGAAGATCCGTTATGCGAACCCCTATGGCATCATATACCGCATTGGCGATGGCCGGAGCCGTCGGGACAAGCCCTGGTTCTCCGACGCCCTTGGCGCCGAAAGGTCCGAATTTATCCCCGGTTTCAACACATTCAATATCGATGGGAAAATCCAGATCCGGGGCCGACAGGATCTTGTAATCCAGGAAATTCGGGTTCAGGTTTTTTCCCTCATGCGTCTTG
>JBBSAR010000214.1:0-7087 GCA_038252125.1 Desulfatiglandales bacterium | reverse complement strand
AGCAGGAAATTGAAGGGCTCCTATATGAAACCTCGCAAAAGATGGGATTCAAGAATTTTGCCATATTGTATCCCGACAATAGTTATGGCCAATTTTGCATGAATCTCTTCTGGGATGGAGTCGACAAGATAGGTGGCTCGGTAACCGCTGTTGAATCGTACAATCCGGCGCTTACAGACTTCGCGGCGTCCATAAAGAAACTGGTGGGGCTTTATTATCCGCGTCCCGAATCCGTAACAAGGAAGCCTGAAAGAGTAAAGCCGATCATAGATTTCGATGTCATATTTATTCCTGACAGCTTTGAACGGATTGTCATGATCGCGCCCCAATTGGCCTACTACGATGTCGTTGATGTGCCGTTGTTGGGAACAAGACTCTGGCAATCTCCCAAGTTGCCCGAATTGGCTATGGATTACGTGCAGGGGGCCATCTTTTCTTCCGGTTTTTTTGCAACCCCGGAAAGACCGCAAGGGTTGGCCTTCCTTCAACAATATGAAGAGAATTTTGGCCAAGAGCCGGGCATTCTTGCTGCCAGTGGCTACGACACCATGAATCTCCTTAAAAAACTGCTTTCAGGCGAAGATATAAGGACAAGAGCTGATCTTGCAAAAGCGCTGTTGAAATGCGAAGGGTTGGAGGGATTGACAGGCACGATGGCCTTTGATGCTGAAGGAGAATCTCTGAAAAGACCGTTGCTTTTGACTATTTCCGGCCGAAAAATGATTCCACTCCCCTGACCGTACCGAAATATTACTCCTCAGTCTCCGCTGCAGAGTCATCCTCTTTCTTTTTCTGCTTCTTCTTCCACGCGCTGACGGAAACCAAAATCCCTATCTCATAAAGGACGATGAGCGGTCCGGCCATCATGCACTGGGTAATCACATCCGGAGGAGTAAGAATGGCTGCAACAATAAAAGAAAGTAAAACAGCATATTTACGGTTTTTCCTGAGAAGGGCTGGGGTTACGACCCCCATTTTTGTCAGGAAAAAAATGACCACGGGGAGTTCAAATACAATTCCAAAGGCAAATAGAAGCTTGACCGCAAAGCCAAAGTATTGCTTTACCGATGGCAGTGCCTTGACATATTCATTGGTAAAACTGATAAAAAATTTGAATCCGAAAGGAAATACCACAAAATAACCGAACAGGGCGCCTCCAACAAAAAGAATGGTGGAAGCAATAACAAAGGGTATCACATACCTTTTTTCATTCTTATAAAGCCCGGGTGCAATAAAGAGCCAGAGTTGATAGAATATAAAGGGCGCCACCAGCATGATTCCCGAAATGAAGGCCACCTTGAGATAGGTGAAAAACATCTCCGGGAGAGCGGTGAATATAAGTCTGTCTCCCGCCGGCAGAACGGCCTTCAAGGGAGCAATGAGGATCTGAAATAGTTTTTCGGCAAAAATGTACGAGATGACAAATCCTACTCCAATGGCAATGGCACAGGCAATCAGTCTCTTGCGCAGTTCTTCAAGATGGCCCAAAAACGGCTGCTTATCATCACTGTCCATCCGCGTTCTTCTCCGGCGCCTTTTCCTGCTGGTTTTTCAATGGCTCCTCTTCTTTGGAATGGTCATCTTTGCTGTAATCCTCAATCATTTCGTCAAAATCTTTGTATTTGGGCGGCTTTTCCTCGTTTAACCCAGATCCCTCCGAAACATCAGATTTTTCCAATCCAGTAACAGAGTCCACCAGATCCTTTTTTGCCTCCTTAAGATCCTCTTTTGCCTCCTTGAAATCCTCCTCCACATTCAGGCTTCCCTTTATTTCCTGGGTAGCCTTCTTGAATTCCGACATCCCTTTACCAAGAGCCTTGGCAAGTTCAGGAAGCTTTTTAGGACCTATTACGATCAGAGCAATTACCAGTATTACAATGATTTCAGGCATCCCCATGCCAAACATGTCACCCTCCCATTCATTTTACAAGTCAAGCATCATCGCGGTCTCGTCGCAATCCGGAAATTTGGGGCATTTTAAACAATCCGCCCATATCTTGTGGGGCAAAGTCGATTTCTCTACCTCATGAAACCCGATTTTCGCGAAAAAACCGGGGACGTAAGTCAAAGTAAAGACTCTCCTCAGACCCAGAAGTCGTGCTTCTTCAAGGCACGCTTCAACCAACTTCCGACCAAAACCGGCCTTTTGACGATTTTCAACAATCGCCAGAGACTCGATCTCCGCCAGGTTGTCCCAACATATCCCAAGACCGCAAACACCCAAGAAATGGTCCTGTGGTCCGCCATCAAGAATCAAATAGTCTCTCAAATGCTCGTAAAGTTCACTCAGAGACCTCGGCAGCAAAAGGCCCCTCGCCGCATAACTCGTCAGAAGTTCATGGATGGGTTTCACATCCGCTAAAACGGCTTTCCTTATCAAGGGGTATTTTTCATCATCATTCATTGATCCGATAAACCTTTCATCCATCTTCCTTCAACGCCTTCTTGACAAATCCCTTGAGTCCCTCCTTTTCAGCAAGTTGCCCCTGGACAGCCTCGGCCTCTTTCTTGCTGCTGAAAAGGCCACACCGTACCCGGTAATAAGGCCTCCCTTTCACAAAAACCTTATAAGAATACGCCTTATACCCCCGTGACGTCAACCTTTCCACCATTGCCGAAGCCATTTTCTCACCATCAAGGGACGCAACCTGTACAACAAAGCGGTCCTCAAGCGCCGATTTTAGAGGAGTCTTTTTTTCCTCTGGCTTCGATTTCAGAGAAGTCTTTTTTTCCTCCGGCATTTTCGGCGTGACCTTGGGAGGCACGGATCGATTTACGGGGTCCTCCCCTCCTTTGGAAAGCTCATGATAAAATACCAGATTCGGATCCTTCCCTGCATCATTGATCTGTACCACATCGGAAGAATTCCTTGTTATAATCATTTCCTGTATTCGTGCAATCTGCGATTTGATCTCACCGAGGGTTTCCGCCCCATCGGGAAGAAGCCCCTTGCCGGCCAATACTCCCAGAGCAAATATCCAGGCAAGACAAAAGACAAGCCCGATTCCCCAAAAAAAAAGCGACATGAACGAAAGTTCTATATGTACCGTTTTTCGCTTCTTTTCAATTGTTTTCTCTTCTTCAGCCATCTCGCCACTTCAGTGTGCAAATCTTTGATGCGACCCTGTCTTCCGACAAACTTTTCAATTTCTAACGCCGACGCCTAACAGCCGGCAGGAAATTGATTCTTTTAAGTTACATCTTTTCAGGGGCACTTATGCCCAAGAGGCTCAGCCCATTGGCCAAAACGGCCCTGATCCCATCCGCCAGGCACAGCCTCGCCCTTGTCAAGTCAATATTTTCTGTAATAATCCGAAGCTCATGGGTCCTGGAGCCCATATTGAAATACTTATGAAAGGAGGCCGCAAGATCGGTCAGGTAGTAAGTCAAACGATGGGGTTCGAGGGATCCGCTGATCTCATTGAGCAACGATGAAAATCCGGCAATAGACCGGATCAACGCCATCTCTTCCTCCAGGACAAGTAGATCGGAAAGGCGCTCCATAGGAGAAGAAAGGTCGATGCCTTCACTGATTGCCTTCCTGAAAATACTGCAGATTCTGGCATGTGCATACTGTACGTAATAAACCGGGTTATCGCTATCCTTTTTTTTCACAAGATCCATATCGAAATCAAGGGGTGATTCATGGCTTTTCATTAGGAAAACAAATCGGACGGCATCAACGCCCACGTCTTCCATCAGTTCCTGGAGGGTCACAAAATTCCCGGCCCGTTTCGACATCCGGACTTCTTCGCCCCCCTTCCACAACTTAACAAGCTGGATCAGCACAACGGACAACCAATCGGGAGAAACACCATGAGAAGACAGGGCGGCCTTTACCCGGGGGATATAACCGTGATGATCCGCCCCCCAAATGTTTATGGCCTTAAAATAGCCTTTCCGAAACTTTTGAAGGTGGTAGGCGATATCTGCCGCAAAATAGGTAAACTGTCCATCGCCTTTCCTGATTACACGGTCCTTGTCATCCCCGAACTGAGAGGTCCTTATCCATGTCGCGCCATTCTCTTCGTAAAGCTGCCCCTTTTCGCGCAGCGATTGAAGGGTGCTCTCAATCAAACCGGATTCGTAGAGATCGCTCTCACTGAACCAGACATCAAAAGAAACCCTGAAATGCTCAAGGACTTCCTTTATCTCCTTGAGCATGATCTCTTTTCCCATCTGCGAACAGATAGAAACCGCTTCCTCCTCTGACAAACACTCAAAGGTTATTTCTTTTGATATCGTCTCTGCTAGATCAACGATATATTCTCCCTTGTAACCATTCTCCGGAAATAGATATTCAGCGTTTCCCTTCTGTTTGAGCCTTGCAAATATGGATTCTCCCAACATTCTGATCTGCTGCCCGGCGTCATTAATATAAAACTCCCTGACCACATGGTAACCACAGAAAGTAAGAACCCTGCACAGCGTATCCCCAAGCGCCGCACCTCGACCGTGGCCCAGATGAAGAGGTCCGGTAGGATTTGCACTGACAAATTCCACCAGAACTTCCTTCCCTTCCCCGGCGCTATTCCGACCATAATGTTCCCCGGACTCTACAACAGAAGAGAGGATCCGGCACCACTCCCGGGACCTGATCTTGAAATTCATGAATCCTGGTCCCGCAATTTCGGAAGACTCCAGCATGTTTTCCGCGTCTTTCAGGTTCTCAAGAAGGATTCGGGCAATCACTACCGGACTTTTTCGCTGGCTGGAAGCAAGCATCATGGCAAGGTTGGAGGCGAAATGGCCATGTTCCGGGTTGTTGGGAACTTCCAGTGTGAAGTCGGGCAAGTCTGTTTTCACAAGAAAACCGTTTTCAAAACAATGCTTCAATGTAAACAGGAGCATTTTTCTTAATTCTGTTTTCATAGGGTTACTTTTTCCTTTAAAAAATTATAGCTGTAATTTTGCCACATTGGTACCTGATCTGAGGGGATATATCAAGCAATATGTTGAAGGGCGAAACGATCAGGTTGACACGAACACGCTCCGATACTATATATACACCAAGTTTTTACGCTAAAACCTTTCATTGATCGATTGGCGCAGACATTCACTATATTCGTGATGGAAATATGAAATTACTGCTGTGTCTGCTCGGGCTTGTACTCATAGTTGAAGGTCTCCCCTATTTCGCATTTCCAGACAAAATGAAGAAGTGGTCAACTGCCATGCGGGAAATGCCTGACTCCCATTTGAGGATCATGGGATTCACCGCAATGGCGGTCGGACTCCTGGTCGCCTATATTTTCAGGAACTGAGGGGATATAATACCCGGTTGAAAAAGTTGTTTGACTTTCCATATTTTGTTTTGTATTTTTAGAGGTTTAAATTTCCAGAGTGTTTTCGATAGAGGACTATGATTACGATCTCCCGCAGGAACTGATCGCCCAAACTCCCGCTTCCAAAAGGGATAGATCCCGGTTGATGACAATTGACCGAACGAGGAGGAGATTTACCGACAGGACTTTCCTGGATTTACCGCGGCTGCTTCTGCCGGACGATCTTCTGGTGGTGAATAATACCCGTGTTGTCCCGGCAAGAATTTTCGGCAAAAAGGAAACCGGTGGAGTCGTTGAGGTCCTTGTTCTGGAGCATCCGGGCACGTTGAAGGAGGAAACCGCGACCAGGCTGTGCCTCATGAGATCCTCTAAGCGCCCAAAACAGGGGACCTCTTTGTTTTTCGACTCTTCTGTTTTCGGAACAGTGGAAGAAGTCCTCGATAAAGGCCTCGTAAGAATACGGTTTTCCGGGGAAACGAATATAGATCTCCTGCTCTCTGAGAAGGGCTGTGTCCCTTTGCCGCCCTATATACATCGGCAAGAGGACAGTCTTCTCGAAGAGCTGGACAGAGAAAGATACCAGACAGTGTATGCCCAAGAGGATGGGGCTGTTGCAGCTCCTACTGCGGGGCTGCATTTTACGGACACCCTGATCGAAGACCTTAAAAGACAAGGAATCTCCATTGTATCCTTGACACTGCACGTAGGATATGGCACGTTCCAGCCGGTCAGGACGCAAGACATCAGGAAGCACGAACTGGGAAAAGAATATTTTCATATTGATGCGAGCACGGCCGAACAGATTACCCTTGCGAAAAGAAACGGGCAAAGGGTCATTGCCGTCGGGACCACTGTTGTGAGGGCTCTTGAAACAGCGGCACGAGGTTTAAATGCGATAAATCCTGAAGAAGACAGAACCGACCTTCTGATTACACCGGGATTTTCTTTCAGCATAGTCGACGGGCTGATTACAAATTTCCATTTGCCGAAAAGCTCTCTTCTTTTTCTGGTCTCCGCGTTTGCAGGACATGACTTGATCATGGCGGCCTATCAGAGGGCGGTGCAGCTTCGATACAGATTTTACAGCTATGGGGACAGCATGCTGATCCTCTAATTTACTAAAACCCGAAACTTCGGTTGGGAAAAAAGATCGAATTTGAAATTCAGCATCACCCATAAGGCCAGGGATTGCAAAGCAAGGGCGGGGAAAATCGAAACGCCCCATGGCAGCATCCGCATTCCTGTTTTCATGCCTGTCGGCACACAAGCCAGCGTCAAGGCGGTATCGCCGGAGGATCTTTACGAAATAGGTTCGTCCATCATCCTGGCCAACACCTATCATCTTTATCTAAGACCGGGACATGATATTATTAAACAGCTTGGCGGTTTGCATCCCTTCATGAACTGGGGGAGGTCTATACTTACCGACAGTGGAGGCTTCCAGGTCTACAGCCTGGCCAAACTGCGGACCGTATCGGAAAGAGGGGTGGTTTTTCAATCCCATATCGATGGATCCAGGCACTTTATAGGTCCTGAGGAAGCTATCGATATTCAGAGTTCTTTAGGCGCCGACATTATCATGACCTTTGACCATGTTGTGCCCTACCCGTCCGATTATGAGACGGTCCTTCAATCCGTGAAACTGACAACTTCATGGGCTGCCAGATCGCTGGAAAGAAAAAGCAATAACGAGCAATCGCTCTTTGGCATTGTTCAGGGAGGAACATTTGAAGAGTTGAGGGAGATGAGCGCCCGCCAACTGGTTGACCTCGGTTTTGACGGATACGCTTTGGGGGGTCTCT
>JBBSAR010000213.1:0-7106 GCA_038252125.1 Desulfatiglandales bacterium | reverse complement strand
CGTTCCAAGTGTGATTCTCTTCAAGTCCTTCATGCCCTTCATGGTAAAATTCGCCCTGCTGTGTCGGAGAAGC
The DNA here is from genome assembly GCA_038252125.1 of Desulfatiglandales bacterium. Taxonomy (GTDB): domain Bacteria; phylum Desulfobacterota; class DSM-4660; order Desulfatiglandales; family Desulfatiglandaceae; genus DUZB01. The sequence goes on along the minus strand of JBBSAR010000213.1, from coordinate 7,033 downwards.
AGTTTGAACCGTATGCCATGGATCAGCTACTTCGATGAACGCCATTCATTCACGGGTATTGGATTTAGATCCATCCGTCGGATTCGATGCGGTGGTGTATGGCCATTCTCATATCCCCAAGAGCTATCATAAAAACGGGGTCCTCTATTTCAATCCAGGCAGCGCCGGACCAAGGAGATTTAAATTGCCTGTCTGCATGGGGCAAATCACGGTAACGGATGACGGGCTTGAGAGCCGCGTAATTACTCTCTATGAATAGACCTGTTGAGGCGGATCGATAGTGCCGCTGAGGTCTTTGGTGACATTTTCTTGGGACGATGGCAGGAGATATGATCCAATCGGCAATATTAAACAAGGGAATTCATGAACTACCAGCAAGCTATTAAAACGGCAAAAGAGGCCGGTGAGAAGGTGGTCCCCACGGTCTGCGGCATGTGCGGTCCCGGGAGGCCGGGTGGCGGTTGCGGGATATATGCTTTTGTGAAGGATGGAAAATTCATCAAGGTTGCCGGCATGGATGAATCCCCGGTGAATCGGGGGGCGATCTGCGCCAAGGGCCACGCCGCGCCGCAGTGGGTTTATTCCCCCGACCGGCTCACCCACCCGCTGCGCCGCATCGGTAAAAAAGGGGAGGGACGGTTTGAGAAAATCACATGGGATGACGCCATCGCTCAAATCGCCGAAACGCTCCAAAAACAGAAGGCGTTGTACGGCCCCGAAACCCTGGCCATGTTGGCCCCGTCCAAACGGTCCTACAGTGATTATATCGTACGGTTCTTAATGGCCCATGGCAGTCCGAACTACGGGCACAGCGGCATTTGCGCCATACAGCGGGCCTTTGCCTTCAGTTACACAATCGGGGACCGGCCAAGTCCTGATTACCGCCAAAGCGATCTGATCGTTTTCTGGGGACGCCAGCCCATCTATTCCGGACCGGTGGCCCGTCCGGCAAGGGCCTTTCTGGCGGCCAAACAGAGAGGGGCGAAGATTGTCGCCATCAAGCCGTCGGTCGAACCGGATGTGGGAATGGCGGACATATGGGTGCCGTTGCGGCCGGGTACGGACGCCGCTTTGGCGCTGGCCATGCTCCATGTGGTGATTAAAGAAGACCTTCTGGATCACGATTTTATCGATCGATGGTGCAGCGGCTTCAATCGTCTGAAAGCTCATGTGGAACAATTCCCCCCCCTCATGGGCCGAACGCTATCCCGGTATTCGGCCGGACACGGTGATGCTGTTGCATGGCTGGTGGCAGGGCTGCAGGGAGTTGGGGATCGCGGATCACCCCATCTTCAGGACTCCTTACATCCGGAAAATAAGGGGACACCTCAAAAGTGTTTTTTTCGTTCAATTTCAGATTTGGTGTCAGGAAAACTTTTCATAAAAGAACATAACTGATTGTTTTCTATTTGTATTTTTGTTTTGACCGGAAATTAACCTGACACCAAAATTCTTATAGGGTATCACATCAAATTTCCAGTCCAAATAGTTGACCATTAGCTAAAAAGGTTTGATATCATAGGTGATTCAAGAAAAAGTGGGTTTTACGAGATCAAGAGTCCTGATCTTGGACGGTGGCGCCAATGTAAACCTCCCGTACAGCGTGGATCCGGAGAAGGCCTATGATCCTCTGATTACGGCAATGGCCGGCCAGACACTGGTGCAGGTGACGAAAATTCAAGAAAAGGTGGACGCCCGGTGAGCAAGAAGCAGATGAGCAAGGACCCGTTACGCAAGGAATGGATGATTTGGTTCGAATATGAGAAATGCACCCAGTGCCACGGCTGTGAAGTCGCCTGCCGTTCCTGGCGGGGACTGGATCAGGGCGTTTGGTATCGCCGGGTCCTCAATGTATGGAGGGGCGACTATCCCGAGGTGAAAAACCACGCCGTTTCTCTTGGATGCCTGCATTGTGCGGAACCCGAGTGTGCCGCTGTCTGCCCCGAGGACGCCATTTTCAAACGCGAATCAGACGGTCTGGTATTGGTGGATCGGAAACGCTGCACAGGCTGTGAGGTCTGTCTGGATGCCTGTCCCTACGGGGTTCCACAATTCGGGTCTGAAGGCGTTATGCAGAAGTGTGATCTCTGCATTGATCAGGCCGGAAGGGAGTACGGACCGCCCTGCGTGGACACCTGTCCCGGTGGCGCGTTATCCTTGAAGGCGGTAGCAGTCGAGGCAAAAGAGAGCCATCAGAAAACGATGCTGGCGTTGATGAAATAGGAGAACGGACGGGCAAATTATTGTCGATTTTATCCCTCAGATCCTCTTTCCCTGCCTTTTCTTTTTTTTCCGGACCAGATAGAATCGAATGCCTATGACCAGGATCGGAAAACCGACGAAGAAAAGATCATCCATGTATCCGGACATGGGATGGGGCATGAAATAGTAGGTAACGCCTGCAAGAAGGAGGCTTGTGCGAAGGGCCCGGCCGTACCTTGAAAAAGTGAATACCCTCAAAAAGGTTAAATAGCACAGGAGCCAAAAGAGAAATAACGCCAGGTTTCCAATGAGCCGGAATCGGGGCGGAACCTGTTTGAAAAGGGCATCCATTACCCTCTGGGCACCTGAGCTTTTGTCGGCAAATCGAATTCCAGCCACCTCGCCGATAGTGGTCTTTTCATTGATGTAGGTCCCCGCGGGAATCAGGGAATCGAGGGTAATAATGGCGCCGTCCTTGTGCAGAGCGTCATTGGTTGCCCTGAATGGCAATTGAAGGGCGGATTTTACGAGAAAGAAACCGCCCCAACAGAGGGAAAGGAAGAATACGATAAGAAACAGCTGAAAAAGACCCTTTCTTACGGTCATCGCAATCCTCCACCATTACGCATCGCCTTTGATGCTGTTTCCGGCAAAACGTGAGAGAAGCCTGAGAACCTGGTTGAAGGTGGGTTTGTCATAGAGATAGGCCACGTGAGAAATGGGGGCTGTCCTTTCCCGTATCCAGTTTTCCGGCACTGCTGTAAGCGATTCGGGAGGCAGCACCATGCCGTCCACGGGAGAGTAGAGCGCTGCGCACGCCGTGTTGGGTGGAACTTCGGTCGCTTCCAGTTCTTTTATCAGATCACTGCCGCGGAGAATGCTCCGTGCCAGTTGTCCCGGAGCGAAGACCGCCATTTTGCTTCCCTTGAAGGCTGTGCCAAGAGTGATCAACCCCTTGACATTCGGTCCGGGGAAACTGTCTTTTTTTGCCGCATAGGCCTTGGCAAAGAGCCCACCCAGGCTGTGTCCCACAAGCAGAACGGGTTCATTCCTTTCTATTGTTCCAATTTCCGCAAGTCTCCGCGCCAGCTGTTCCTCGATTTCCCGGAAAGAGTATCGCCGGCTGCTATAGCTCACCACATGAATTCGTTTCAGCCCCGCACGCTTGAGCCGAAGGCGAAATAAAAGCCATGCACTTGCATTATGATAAAGACCATGAATCAGGACCACCGGGGGGAATGCGGAATTTTCTTCAATGCCGGCTTTCCATAGAGGCTTGAATATCCCCAAAGGGAAAAACAGGACGACAAGAATCTGACTCCAGAAGCTCGAAATAAGTCCCTTAAGCAGCCATGTCGCCAATTTACCATCGGATTCCTGTTGCATCTGAAACCGGTAGTGACTATTGCCCGCCTCGTACCAGAAAAGGGCGTACGTGACCAATGGGAAAAACAGCAGGAGAAAGAAGATGAGGAAAAGAAAAATGGCCCACATAATAACCCCCTGTCGGTTGTGTGAAACGCATCGGATACTCGGGTGATTGAGTTGTGGGAGCTCCTCGGGATACGGTGTCAAAATAGGAACCCGGCACCTTGCATTCTTTTAAAACCGTTTCCTGCATCATTGCCGTTTGCGGAAGGCTTGTCAATAGTCATCATGAGAATTGGTGGTCGGAAAATTCTTGGCTTGACTTTAAATTGCCTATTAATGTATTTTTCAAGTTTCCACCCTATCCGTCGCGACCGGACACGAAACATGAAACGTCTCAAAACTGCTGGAAATAATGTGGTTTATCAATCCCGACTTATTATTTTATTAACGAAAGGATCTTAGCATGGAAAATGTGGCTGAACAATTGAGAAATGTAGCCCTGATTGCACATGGGGGCTCCGGTAAAACTTCATTGGCCGAGGCGATGCTGTTTAATGGAAAATCCACCACGCGACTGGGAAAGGTGGACGATGGCACATCAAGCTTTGATTTTGAACCGGAGGAAATTAAGAGGCGCAGCACCCTCAGCACGGCCTTTCACCATGCCAAATGGAAAAAACACAAAATCAATATCTTGGACACCCCTGGAGACGACAATTTTCTCTCCGATACCAAGTTTTCCCTTGATGCAGCCGACGGAGTGGTCGTGGTTGTCAGCGCCATTTCGGGGATAAAGGTGGGAACGGAAAAGGTGTGGAACTTTGCGAACGAAAGAGAACTGCCGAGAATGATATTCATTAACAAAATGGATCGGGAAAGGGCTGATTTCTATAAAGTTATCGATGAGATTTCGGAGGGACTCGAGATAAAGGCCACGCCGGTTTTTCTTCCTATCGGCGCCGAAGACAAGTTCTCGGGCGTAGTAGATCTGATCAAGATGAAGGCCTATACTTACGATCTGGATGGAAGCGGGACGTTTGAAAAAGCGGATATCCCTCCGGATATGGCGGATCTTGTTGAAGAGTGGCGGGAGAAGATCATAGAAAACATCGTCGAAGCCAATGACGATTTGATGGAAAAGTATCTGGAAGGAGAGTCGCTTTCCGATCAGGAAATAGAACAAACCCTTTATGCCGGCATCAAATCAGGGGCACTGGTTCCTATCGTTTGCGGGTCTTCCACCCTGAATGTAGGCGTGCCGCAGTTGATGGATCTGATTGTTCAAGGGCTTCCCTCGCCCCTGGAAATCCCGCCGAAACAAGGCAAGGCGGTCGACAGCGATGAAGTGATTGAAAGGATTCCGTCCGTGGATTCCCCTTTCTCCGCTCTTGTATTTAAAACCGTTGCGGATCCTTTCGCCGGCAGGCTTACGATTATGAGGGTATTTTCAGGAACCGTTGAGTCCGATTCAACGGTGTACAACCCCAATAAGGATGTTAAGGAAAAATTCGGTCAGCTCCTTGGTATTGAAGGAAAGAAGCAGCAACCGGTTGAAGGGGCGGGGCCGGGGGATATCGTAGCTATTGCCAAACTCAAGGAAACCACCACGGGAAACACGCTCTGTTCCATAAAAGAGCCGATCATTTACCAGCTCACGCAGGGTCTGCCGGCGGTGATCTCTTACGCGGTACAGGCCAAGGTCAAGGGAACTGAAGATAAAGTCTTCAGTTCTTTTGCAAAACTCCTTGAAGAAGACCCCACGTTGAAACTGGAAAGAGACCAGACCACCGCGGAGGTAATTCTGAGCGGGACAGGCCAGATCCATCTGGAAACGGCCTGTGAGAAACTGGCGAGGAAGTTCGGGGTTGAGGTGAATCTGGTTCCGGTGAAGGTCCCCTACAGGGAGACGATTAAGAAATCCGCCAAGGGCGTAGTATACAGACATAAGAAGCAGTCCGGCGGAAGGGGGCAGTTCGCGGAGGTCCATTTTGACGTTACCCCTCTGCCCTCCGGGAGCGGCTTCGAATTCCACGAAAATCTTACGGGAATGAATGTCCCCAGAAACTTTGTCCCCGCCGTCGAAAAGGGGCTTCAGGAAACCCTTTCAACAGGCGCCTTGGCAGGTTATCCCATTGTCGATTTGAAGGTGCGCTTCTATGACGGCAAGTCTCACGAGGTGGATTCCTCTGAAATGGCCTTCAAGATCGCCGCGGCCATGTGCCTCAAGAAGGGCATGCAGGAAGCCAGTCCAGCGCTTCTGGAGCCTATTATGAAAATGGAAATCACGGTCCCCGAAGAGGTGATGGGCGATGTGATGGGCGATTTGAACAGCCGGAGGGGAAAGGTGCTTGGAATGGATTCCAAGGGAAAGTATCAGGTAATCATGGCCCACGTGCCCATGGTGGAAGTCCAAAAATATGCCCTTGACCTGAATGCCATCACCGGTGGACGTGGTACTTTCACCATGGAACAAGACCATTATGAAGAGGTCCCAGCCCAATTGGCGGAGAAGGTTATTGCCGCGGCCCATCAAGAGGAATAGACCGGGTGAAAGGGATGCGTGATATTTTTCTGTCGGGAGTGCTGACTGTAAGCGACAAGGGCTCCGCCGGCCTTCGTGAGGATGAAAGCGGTAAGATCGTAGCTGACATGCTGAAAGCCGAAGGTTTTCAAGTGGCAAAGAAAGAGATTGTCCCTGACGACAGGCAGCAGATCTCCAAGCGGATTATTCAATGGATTGATGAGGACGGCCTGTCGCTTGTAGTCACCTCAGGGGGCACGGGCCTCAGCCCTACAGACGTCACGCCCCAGGCAATGGAGGAAATTATCGATTATCCGGTCCCCGGTATTCCGGAGGCGATGCGCGCTGCAAGCCTCCTGAAAACACCCCATGCCATGATCTCCAGGGCCATGGCGGGGGTGAGGGGGAATTCCCTTGTGATTAATCTGCCGGGCAGTCCCGGAGGGGCAAGGGACAACCTCTCCGTTGTGCTGCCCGCCCTCAAACATGCCCTCATGAAACTCCAGGGCGATCCATCGGATTGCGCGGCCATCCACGAAAAAGACGGATAGACCGTTCGCTGGAAAAATACCGTTTGTAGGCATCATCAAAGAACAAAGTGGTTGCGCTTGATTTCAGAGGAGGTGTCGTATGGATAAAATCTCTTCCGGCATGCACAATTATGTAGATCAGATCAGCCAAATCGGCGGGACATTAGGCCCCATGGTCGTGAAGGGGATGATCCTCCTTCTGATCGTGCTGATCCTGGTAAAGTACCTGGGAAAATTTGTGTCCGCTCTCCTCATTAAGGCGGGCATGCCGGAGCGGAAGGCAGCTTATTCACAGACCGGCATGCATATCCTGGTCCTGCTGATCGGCGCCCTGGTCGTCCTCAATATGGCCGGTTTTCCCGGCGCGCTCCTTTTCCGTGTCATCATGGTTATCGTGATGGTATCCATG
>JBBSAR010000212.1:0-7117 GCA_038252125.1 Desulfatiglandales bacterium | reverse complement strand
TGCGAATAGACCTTATCCTCCCCGCGTTTCTCCCAGGTAAGGACTCCCCATTCTTCAAATTTGGCCAGCCATTTCACTCCAAGGCCCGTGACTTTTCGAAAGGCCTCTTCACCCACCGTCTCGGTTTCCAGAATTTGATCGAGCGGGCTGTAATAAGCGCTCCGCAATTTCAGGAGAGATCTCAGCTCGGGGGAACCGATGAGGTGTTTTACAATTTTCTTTATGAGAGACAGAGGGAGGTAAAAGTTGTCCTGGATCTGTTTGATCAGCTGAATCTGCTCCACATGCATTCGGCTGTAATCCGCCACATTCTTTCCCATCTTTCTGGGTCGTGGGATCAGTCCTTCACGCACATAGTAATGAATGGTTTCTTTGGGAACCTTCGTCTTTCTGACGAGTTCGCTGATTTTCATAGATCACCAGTGGATTCCGTATTCCGATTTGAGTTTCGGGTTCTGAGTATGCTGTACTACATATTGCATTGTCAAGAAAAACTTTACGTTATTTTCTTGACTTAAATATATAATGTGTATTAATGGTCCATAAAAATATGGAAATGGAATCAGGTGGAAGGTATGGACAAGAATTCAGGAAAGAAGGAGTGCGAAACATGAAGAAAGAATACCAGACCATCAAGGTGACCCTTGAAGACGGAGTGGCTGTTCTGACCATTAACAGTCCTCCGGTGAACCAGATGTCGCCCCAGATGGGCCAGGATTTTCGGGATGCCGTCACCGAGGCCTTTTCGGAAGATGCGGTAAAAGCAATCATCTTGACGGGCACGGGAAAAAACTTTATCGCGGGCGCCGACATCACACAGCTCCAGGCCGTAAAGGACAGGGAACAGGTTTATGAAATCGCGATTGGGGCAGCCCGGTTCCTGAACAGCATTGAGGTGGGCCCCAAACCGGTCATTGCGGCCATCAACGGAAATTGCCTGGGTGGTGGTCTCGAGACCGCCATGGCTTGCCACTATCGTGTGGCGGTGCAAGGCGCCGGCCTGGGACAGCCGGAAGTGCAGATCGGCCTTATCCCGGGCGCAGGGGGAACCCAAAGACTGCCTCGGCTTATCGGTTTTCCCAATGCCCTCGAAATGATAACCACCGGCCAGCCCATCAAGGCGGAAAAGGCTTTCGAACGGGGTCTGGTAGATGAAGTAGTTGCTCCCGACCAGCTTCTTGAAAAAGCCTTTGAAGCCGCCCGAAAATTTCTGTCCGGAAAACTCAATTTATTCCTTCGTATGACACGCAACATCAATGACAGGCTGCCGAGTGCCGCGGAGAAAATCGCCTTGGTCAATTACGCCCGGTTCACGGCCATGCAAAAGGCCAAAGGGTATGTGGCGCCTTTCAAGGCCATCGATGCCTTTGAAAAGGGGCTCAGCTTCGACATAGAAGCCGATATTGAAAAAGAGGTGGGACTCTTCGCGGATTGCGCCGTATCCGATGTGGCCAAAAACCTGATTGGGATCTTTCTTAACACCAGGGCCGCGGGCAAACTCCCCAGGATCAAGGGACTGGCGCCCGCAAAGATCACCAAGGCAGCCATGCTGGGAGGCGGGGTCATGGGTTCGGGCATCGTCAACCTGCTGCTGAAAGCGGGTCTTGAGGCTGTGCTCTGGGATATCAACGACGAAGCCCTTAAGAAAGGCGTCGCCGCGGTCCGCAAGACCTTTGCCTACCCCATTAAGAAAAGGAAGATGACCCAGAAAGACCTTGACCGGATGATCGAAACCCGGTTGACCACGACCACTTCCCTGGAAGATCTGAAGGATGTGGACCTGGTCATTGAAGCGGTACTGGAAAATATGGATGTGAAGCAGGGCATCTGGAAACAGCTGGAAGAAATCTGCGGGCCCGACGTGATTTTCGCCACCAACACCTCCGCCCTCCCCATTACGGAAATGGCCACTATCCTGACGGATCCGGGAAGGATGATCGGTCTGCATTTCTTCAACCCCGCCGACAGGATGCCGCTTTTGGAGATCATCTGCGCCAAAAAGACCTCCGACCAGACCCTGACCACGAGTGTCGCCTTTGGAAGGACCATCAAAAAAATACCGATCGTCGTCAACGACGGCCCGGGTTTCTATGTATCAAGGCAGTTGGGCGGTCTCTTCGGAGGGGCCGTTTTTCTGAGCGCCGACGGCGTGGACGGCGCTCTTATCGAGCAGGCCATGATGGATTTCGGGATGCCCATGGGTCCCGCGACCCTGGCAGACCTCACGGGGATCGATATCAACTTCCATGTAAACAAGACTTTTGAAAAGAGGCTGGGCGAGCGCTACAAGGTGCATCCCCTGACGGAAGCCATTTACAACACCGGTTGCTACGGCAGAAAGACGGGCGCCGGGTATTTTGACTACAGCGGGGAAAAGCCGGTTCCCAATCCAAAGGTAGTGGAAACGGTGCAGACCTATCTGAAAGAGAAAGGAGTGGCTCCCAAAAAGATGTCCAAACAGGAGGTCATCGATGCCATGCTGGCCCTCGGGATCAACGAGGCCGCGGTCATGATGGAAGAAGGCATCTGCGATCGGGTTCAGGACATGGACTTGGCCATGATCTACGGCACGGGATTTCCACCTTACAGGGGCGGCATTCTTCGGTACGCCGACAAGTGGGGCCTGAAGAATGTGTATGAAAAACTGCAGGCGCTGGAAAAACAGTATGGGATACGCTTCCAGCCCGCAAAAATGATTAAAGAAATGGCCGAATCCGGAAAGACATTTTATTAAAATACAAAACGAGGAGGACACCCCATGAAAGAAGTCGTTATTGCAGGATACCTTAGAACAGCCCAATCCCGTTCCCGGCCGAGAGACCCGGCCAGAGACTGGTTCTGTAAAATGAGAGGAGACGAACTTCTCGCAAAGTTGCTGCCGGAATTGATTAAGAAAACCGGCATCGATGCCAAGGAGATTGATGATTTTCTGGTGGGTTGCGCCACCGCCGTGGGAGAGCAATGGGCCTATGGCGGCCGTTTTCCCATCTTCCTGGCCAACCTTCCCGAGACCATTCCCGCCAAATTTGTGGATCAACAGTGCGGGTCATCCATGGCCGCCATCCAGATCGGTTTCATGGAGATCGCGCAGGATTTCGCGGACGTGGTGATGGTGGGCGGCTACGAGCACATGACCCGCATACCCATGGGCGGATATACCACGGACAGAGGAATGATCAAGCCGAACATGACGCTCTTTCTCTATCCTGACTACCAGCACTGGGATATGATGAACGCCATGAATATGGGGATGACGGCGGAAAAACTCTTTTCCCAGACGAATCTTACAAAAGAGGACCTGGACAAATGGGCCGTTCGCTCTCATCAATTGGCTGCCCGATCCCGGGAAGAAGGATTTTTCGACGGCGAAATCATGCCCATAGAGGCCCCGCAGGATGACGGGACCGTATTGACCGTGAAGACGGACCAGGCGGTGCGTGGCGATACCACCCTGGAGGGAATTGCAAGCCTGAGACCGGCCTTCAAGAAAGACGGCGTGATCACGGCTGGAAATTCTTCCCCCCTGAACGCGGGCGCTTCTTCCATGTTGCTCATGAGCAAGGAGACCGCAAAGAAGAAAGGGATCAAACCGCTTGCCACCATCCGTTCCATAGGGTTTGCGGGTGTGGATCCCACCATCATGGGGGCGGGACCGGTGCCGGCAAGCCAAAAGGCGTTGGACAAAGCAGGGCTCAAGGCGTCGGATATCGATTTCTGGGAAATCAATGAGGCCTTCTGCGTCGTTGCCCTCAACTGCATCAAGGAACTGGGTCTGAATCCGGATACCGTCAATGTCATGGGCGGCGGCACGGCCATCGGTCATGCATTGGGTTCCACAGGAGCACGACTGGTGGGCACACTGGGCCGCATCCTGCAACAAAAGAAGGGGCGATACGGTTGTGCCAACGCCTGCGTGGGCGGAGGTCAGGGCGTGGCCACAATTATTGAACGGGAAGAGTACGACTGGTAAGGGAGATAAATTTATGGGGATCAACTATTTCAACCGAGACGTCAGGGATCTGAAGTTTGTCCTTTTCGAATACCTGAACATGGACAAAATTCTGACCTACGAGGCCTACCGGGACTTTTCCACGGAAGACTTCAGTATGATTATTGACGAAGCGCTGAAGGTCTGCCGGGAGGTCCTGGGTCCGGCCATGCAGGATGGAGACAGGGAAGGATGTTCCTACAGCGAAGGTCGGGTACAGGTTCCCGCATCCTTTCATAACTGCTGGAAAGTCATGGGAGAAAACGGCTGGATAGGCACCTCCACCAATCCTGAGTTCGGTGGACAGGGCCTGCCTGCTGTTGTAAGCGGCATTCTGGGAGAGCTTTTCACGGGGGCCAACTTCCCCTTCATGACGTATCCGGGGCTTGCAGTGGGCAACGGCCGCCTCATCGAAAATTTCGGGACGGACGAAGACAGGGCCCTGTTCGTGGAAAAGATGTACAGCGGCCGGTGGGGCGGCACCATGTGCCTCACCGAACCGGATGCGGGCTCGGATGTGGGCTGGTTGCGAACAAAGGCAACTCCGGATCCCGAGTCCGAAGACCCCCGGGTTTACAAAATCGAGGGAACCAAGCGGTTTATCACCTGCGGCGAACACGATCTGACGGATAACATCATTCATCTTGTGCTGGCCAGGGTTGAGGGCGCGCCCCCGGGCACCAAAGGGATCAGCCTGTTTATCGTCCCCAAGATCCGAGTCAATTCAGACGGTTCTCTTGGCGAGCCCAATGATGTTTTCTGCGGCGGCATCGAGCATAAGATGGGGATACACGGTTCCTCCACCTGCACCCTCAATTTCGGTGAAAATGGAAAGTGCCGGGGGATACTGCTGGGAGAGCCCAACAGCGGAATGGCCAAGATGTTTCAGATGATGAACGATGCCAGGATCGGCTGCGGTGTCCAGTCGCTGGGAGTGACGGCGAGCGCCTACGATTCGGCCCGCAAATATGCCAGGGAAAGGGTCCAGGGCCCCCGATTCACCAACCGCGACGGGGACAGGGTGCCGATTATCCAGCATGAGGACGTACGGCGCATGCTCATGAACCTGAAGGCGGGAACAGAAGCCATACGGGCCATGATAGGGAAGCTCATGTATTATCTGGACGTGGCGGAGAACGATCCCGATGAGGCCGTGCGGGAAGAAACCGCGCTCAGGACTGAACTCCTCACCCCCCTGGTCAAGGCCTATTCGTCGGATTTCGGCTACATGCTGATTCGGGATGCCATCCAAATCATGGGAGGCGTGGGATTCTGCAGCGAATTTCCCGTGGAGCAGTATGCCCGGGACATGAAAATCATCTCCATCTGGGAGGGAACATCCTTCATCCAATCCCTGGACCTGGTGGGACGAAAACTGGGCATGAAGGGAGGAAGCATCTTTCGTGACTGGATACAGGAGATCATGGCCTTTACCAAGGAACACCAGGGCGACGAGGATTTCGGGCCCGATGCCAAGCTCCTTTTCAAGGCATCCCAGGCCACAGGGGATTTTACCATGAAATTCATGCAGTATTTTCAGGAAGGGAAACTCTCCCTCATCCCCCTGATCTCCACCCGTTTTCTGGAGTGTTTTGCGGAGACCGCCATGGCCCATTTCCTGCTGGAGCAAGGCCTGATTGCACGGAAGAAGCTGGCAGGAGTGGACGCGGGATCGGCGGATGGAATCTTCTACAGGGGTAAGGTGGAAACCGTCCGGTACTTTTGTCGCAACATTCTTCCCAATGTCTTTGCACGACATGCCATGCTGCAACAGGAGGACACTTCGGCCATCGATATTCCGGAAGAAGCCCTTTGACCCGCGGCATCCGGCAACTCGGCAATGGAAGGGAGGGTTTACATTTTTTGACATAAAGCCTTCTTTCATTGCGGTTTTCTTTATGACCCCCTTACAGTCCGCCCTTTATATCAAGGAACACTGCAAGGGGGTTTTGTTTTAAAAGAGAGCGTTTTTCAAACAGGGAGGTGAGGAATGGAAAATCGGAGGCATCATCATGAAAGCGGCGGTATTTACAGATCTGTGCACGATTGAGATCCGGGAAAAGGACAAACCCGTACCGGAATCAGATCAGGCGGTGGTCAAAGTTGAACGCTGCGGCATCTGCGGCTCCGACATGCATGGATACACCGAAGGGCCTTCTCTCGGGGTGTTTTACCCATTCGGGGTGGTTATGGGCCATGAGTTCAGCGGCACGGTCGCCGATCTGGGCAGCGATGTGGAGGGGTTCCAACCGGGCGACCGCGTGGTGATTTTACCTATGGGCTGGTGTGGCAACTGCGAGTTCTGCCTGAACGGCAAACACACCCATTGCCGATCTCAAAAGGCCTACAGCTTTGGCCTTACATTGATCAACGACGGGGCGTTTGCCGAGTATGTCCTTATCAAAAAGCCTGAACAGCAACTGATTAAACTGCCGGACAATATCTCCTTCGAAGAGGCCGCGCTTGTCGAGCCTCTTGCCGTAGGTTTCCACGGGGTTGTGGAATCCAGATTCAAAATGGGAGATGTGACCGCCGTTATCGGGGCTGGGCCTATCGGTCTGGCCGTAATTCAATCTCTCAAACTTGGAGGCGCGGGAAAAATCATTGTTTTCGAGATCTCGCCTGAACGGGGAGAAATCGCCCGAAAGTTTGGGGCTGACGTCGTCATCAATATCGCTGCCGAAGGAGAAAGGTCGTCTCTGGTCGAATACAACAAGCTGACCGGGGGCTATGGCGCCGATATTGTCTATGAGTGTTCCGGAGTCGACTGGGGTTTCAAGAACGGTCACAATCTGATGAAGTCCGGCGGGCAGGTGATGATTCTGGGAGTCATCATGCATGAAGTTTCGATGAACCCGAACATCTTCGTCCTAAAGGCCACGGAGATGAAAGCAACGTTTGGTTACTCCATTTCCGCATTCAGAAAAGTTGTGGAATTGCTGCGTCGGAAAAAATTCGAAACCGCCCCGATGATCAGCGATACCATTTCTCTGACGGACATCAATGACAAGGGGTTCCAGAGGCTGTTAACGGATAAAAGTCTCGTAAAAATTCTGGTCAAACCATAATCGAGCACAGAATGGTTGTTCGACACAGGTGGGTTAAAGAGGATTTATTTTGCCCATATCC
>JBBSAR010000211.1:0-7126 GCA_038252125.1 Desulfatiglandales bacterium | reverse complement strand
TCCAGTGCAAAAACACATATTCTATCATCATCTGTCCGCCAATGGTTACGATACAAAGGTAAACATTTCGGAGTCTTGCAGCTGGGAAGCTGAGAATAACGCCTGCCACCGCGGCAAGAACAGCGGCAAGCGGAATCGTTAGAAAAAAAGGAAGACCTCCTCTGGACCCGAGAATCGCCGCGGTATAGGCCCCGATTCCAAACAAAGAACCATGGGCAAGGGAAAGCTGCCCGGTAAACCCTGTTAGGATATTCAACCCCAGCGCGGCTATGGCATAAATGCCGATGAGGCTGAAAAGATTGAGAATTTTCATTCCGCCTTCAAAAGGAACAACAACGAACAGAAGGATGAGACTGATCCATACCCATAGCCTGCCGAAATCGGTTTTGAATAGGGTAATCTGATCCTCGTAGGATTCTTTAAAGCTGCCGCACGGATGGAACTGAAGGTCACGCATTTTTTTGCTTTCCTTTATTGCCAGGATCGTTTCACTTCCTCAGTCCCGAAAAGTCCGCGGGGTTTCCACAAAATCATGAAAAAGAGTACCAGATAAGGAATCATTTCACCGAATGAGGCAGAGACATATCCTTTTGCCAGGGCTTCCAATACCCCGATCAAAATACCCCCTAAGATAACTCCCCCGACACTGTTCAACCCTCCCAGTACCACAACGGGGAACACTTTCAGACCGATGGCGCCCAATTCCTGGATACCCGCCTGGTTTACAATCGCGAGGGTCACGCCGGTAATCGCGCAAGCCACGGCTGCAATAGCCCAAGACAGGGCAAGCACCCTCTTAATGGGAATACCAAGAGCAAGGGCCGCGGAACGGTTTTCCGCGGTGGATCTCATATGAATGCCCAACGATGAATACTTCAAAAAAAGGCCGAAAAGCACAAAAAACACAACGCCAATAATGAAAATCGAAACAGAGGGGGCCGGGATGGATAAATTTCCCCATTTTGCGGAAAGTGCTTCGCAGACATACTCGGAGTACCCATGCGGATTGATCTTGGATAAAAAAGTGAAGAGGCTCTTGAAAATCAGAGCCAGACCAATGGTCAAGATGGCGCCATGGATCGGTTTCGATTCCATGAAGGTACGATGAAAGCTTTTTTCAATCAACAAGCCGATAGCAAACATCCCTGTCAGCGTCAACAAGAGAGCGAAACCCATGGACAATCTTCCCCAAGAAGAAAGGGCAAGAAAGATAAAGGCGCCCATGGCCATGAGCCCACCGTGTGCAAAGTTGAGAATACGGCTGGTACGATAAATCATGACGAAACCGATGGCTGCCATGGCGTAGAGGACACCAATAGAAATACCATTCATTAGGGTCTGAAGAAAAAAATCCATCACGGAAGAACCCTCTCCATGGTTATACGTCCAGTATTCTTACCAGGGTCTCTATATCACCAACCGTTCCGTTTCCGTGCCGTAGCTTGCCCTTAATCGACAGTTCACTCCGGCCGTCATAAACGGCGTCAATCATCTCTTTGTATTCCCGTAAAATCTCATCCCTTTTCACCTTGCCCGTTCTCGTCAGCACATGGTCATCCGCCTCTAACATTTTATAGAGAAGAATAATTTTCAGCACTTTCAGTTCATCCGGAAGAGACACATTGATCCGAGCGATTTCCTCTCGAATCAACTGCTCAATCTCATTTCGAAGAGAAAGCGCCCCATAACTGGAAGAGGCAATGTTTCTTTCTTCGGCCCAGCTTCCCACATTCTCGAAATCTATGTTTATAAGAGCCGCCAGGTAGGTCCGCCCTTCCCCCAAGACAACGGCCTCCTTGATATACGGGCTGAATTTCAATCTGGCTTCGAGAAATTCCGGCGAAAAATTCCGCCCTGAGGCGGTGGTCAAAATCTCCTGTTTGTTCCCGATAATAAGCAATTGACCCTTTTCATCGAACCGTGCGATATCTCCTGTGTGGAGCCATTCGTCCTCAAGGGGATCCGCGGTTGCCCCATCATTTTCATAATACCCCTCGAAATTGGCCTTGCTCCGGACCAGAACCTCCTGTTCCTCTGTCAGGCGTATTTCAGTTTCGGGAAAAGGCTGGCGAACCCCTCCGCTCATACCTGGTTTGTCAGGAAGAATGGGGAAAAACCCGCAGGTTTCCGTCATCCCATAGCACTGCCGCAGATTTAATCCGAGGGCACGGAAAAAAAGGATTATCTCCGGGTTGACTGGGGCGCCACCCACATAGGCAACACGGATGTTCACGCCTCCAATACGATCCAAGAGGGGGCTGAAGATCATTCTCGTGGCAAGTGATTTCAGAATTCTAAGCCTCAGTGAAACAGTACGGTTCTCCGTTTCCAGGCCGGCAATTTCTGTTCCGATACGATGCGACCAGTCAAAAAGCCGCTGCTGGACAGCGCCTGCGGCATGTATCCCCACCCGGATACAGGATGCCAGATTTTCCCAGAAAGCGGGGGGTTCCATCATTACTTCCGGATCAATATCTCTGAAATCATCCATGGCTGATTCGGTAGATTCCGTGAAATTTGCGATAAGCCCTCCACAAAGCGTAATCCCAATGCACCACATTTGCTCCATGATCCATGCCGTATTATTCATCGACATCCAGTTGTCTCCCACTCCTATGGGAGCATTCCTGATCCAGTTGCATGCCATATCCGTAAAATTCGCATGGGAAAGCATGACGCCTTTCGGGGTTCCGCTTGTCCCGGATGTGTGCATCACGAGGGCTATATCGTCCGGCTTGCCCTCCCAAAGTTCCTTGATAAACAGGTCCGGTTGTTCCCTGTCCAACTCCTCACCCAATTCAAGAAGCTGGCTGAAACTTACCAGCCACGGATCGTCTTCGTAAGGGCTCATTCCGGTGGGATCAACGTAGATGATATGTTGAATGGAGGACAGTTCGGCTTTCAGCGCCAAAAGTTTATTTGTCTGTTCCTGGTTCTGTGCAATCACAAGACTCGCCTTGATACGGATTAAATCTTCCGAAAGTTCCTCCGCGGCCGCGGATGTAAACAGAGGGAAAGGCACAGCCCCAACAGATTGGATTCCAAGCTCTCCAAATAGCCATTCCGGACCGTTATCAAGGATTATCCCAACGTTCTGGTTCCTCTTAAGCCCGAGAGAAATCGTACCGAGAGCCGTAAATTTCACAAATGTGAGATATTCGTTCCAAGTGTATTTCTTCCATATCCCGCAGACCTTTTCTCTCAAAGCCACCTTGTCGGATCCCAGCCGGTCGGCCTGTCTCGACAGGATCTGAGGAAGTGTGTAGTGGGGCATGGAAGCAACAGCTTCGCTGTCCATTCGCGAGATTTCTTTGTTGGTTTTCATCAGAACACATTCCGCCCGGGCACTGTTTTAGAAGCATCCATACAGGTGTCACGCAGTTCCTTTCATGCCGGACCCAAGAAACCATACGTCGGTTTTCGGCAGTCATTTACGACAAAAGTCGTTAAATGTCTCCATGATAGGCCTTGATGACGTGGGGATGACTCTGCACAAAATCCGGAGATCCTTCCGCAATCTTGACGCCGAAATCAAAGACAGCCACCCTTCTTGATATGGTCATGACCATGGACATGTCGTTCTCCACCAGGATGATCGTAAGATCATATTCTTCGTTCAATTCTATTAAAAACCTGGCCATGTCCTCTTTCTCTTCCACGGTCATCCCGGTAAAAGGCTCGTCCAATAGGAGAAGCTTTGGTTCAAGAGCCAGTGCGCGACCCAGCTCTACGCGCTTTCTCATGCCGAAACTAAGTGAACCAACAAGCTGTTTTCGGAAAGCTTGCATTTCCAGAAAATCAATAATATTCTCGACCGCTTCCAATTGACGGGCTTCCTCTTCTCGCACACCCCCGCGAAAAAAAGCTGCATTTCCCAAATGATATCGGGAGTGAATATGGCGCGCCAGGCTCATATTGGCGAGCACGGACTTGTCCAGGTAGAGTTCAACATTCTGATAAGTACGGGCTATTCCGGTTCTGGCAAGTCGGTGAATAGGGAGAGACGTAATTTCATTTCCGTTAAAGAATATCTGACCATGTTGAGGTTTATTAGTGCCGGTAATGCAATTTAGAAGACTGGTCTTTCCCGCGCCGTTGGGCCCGATAATGCCGACCAACTCACCGGTCTGGACGGACAAATCAATTTTACACAAAGCAGCAATACCGCCCAGTGACAGCGTAAGATTCCTGACTTCCAGATTCGCCAATCTATCTTCGGGCTGTGTTGAGGCGAAGATGTTTGTTTCACCACGAAAGGCTTTCATAGGGCAACAGACGCCTTTTGATGTTCCGAAATCCGGAGCATACAGAAAAAGGGAAGGATATCGGCGTTTATTGAATCAAACAGTTGTGAGAGCGGATGAAGTTCCATGTTCAGCCTTTTTCTCGAGGATTTGAAAAGGGATGGTATGCAACTTCAACTTTGTTGTCAAGAGGTAAGTCAGGGGATCAGAAAACGGGAATGGCGACCTTTCCCTTCTTTAAAAATGGCCGCCGGCGGAATTCCTTGGCCTCGGTTCTCAAAGTGTTGCTGAACAAATAAAAGTGGAGGAAAAGGCTTGACACCACAGGTCGGGAGTGCTATCAAAAGTCCATGAATGAATAGTCATTCATAAACAGGAAAGAAAAAGAATGGGAAGGAAAAAGAACAACGATAAATATCACAGGATCATTGCCGCCGCCACCAGTGTATTCGCAAAAAAGGGCTTCTATCAGTCAAAAATATCTGAAATTGCCAAAGAAGCGCAGGTTGCGGATGGAACGGTTTACATTTATTTCGAAAACAAAGACGATATCCTGATCTGTCTTTTTGAAGAGCAGATGCAGATGGTCCTTGACAACATGATCTCTCATCTTGCCGGATTAGACGATCCGGTAAAGAAGCTGGAAACATTTGCCTTGACCCATTTGGAGCTGATTGAAGGAAACCCGGATGTGGCTGAAATCATTCAGGTGGAATTACGGCAAAGTGGCAAATTCATGAAAGAGTATCATAATGAAAAGTTTTTTCAGTACCTGGATATTATCGGAGACATTGTAAAGGAAGGCCAGGAAAAGGGAATTTTCAGCAAAGAGATCATGCCTGTTATTGCAAAAAGGGCATTTTTTGGGGCACTGGATGAAGTTTCCCGATATTGGGTATTGTCAAGTCGAAAACAATGTGATATTCGGATAACCGCCAAACAGATCAGCAGCTATTTTCTATGTGGCATCAGGTTGAATTCCCAAGGGCAGTTTTTACAATAGCTGTACGAAATGCCGTACGGCATAAACAAAAATTTCTCCCAAATTGTTTGGAGGAAGGAGGACAAAGTGAACATTATAGTTTGTCTAAAACAGGTACCGGATACGGAAACCCAGATCAAGATAGGATCGGATGGCGTGTCCATTGCAGGCGATGACATAAAATGGGTAATGAATCCGTACGATGAGTATGGCGTTGAAGAAGCCTTGAAGCTCAAGGAAAAATTCGGGGGC
Organism: Desulfatiglandales bacterium; assembly: GCA_038252125.1. Lineage (GTDB taxonomy): Bacteria > Desulfobacterota > DSM-4660 > Desulfatiglandales > Desulfatiglandaceae > DUZB01. Next base: position 1,648 of record JBBSAR010000211.1, on the reverse strand, counting down.
GAGGTCACGGTTGTGGGGCTTGGACCCAAGAGGGTCACTGAATCCATCCGCACTTCCCTGGCCATGGGCGCCGACAAAGGCATTCTGATCTGTGATGACGCACTGGAAGGCAGCGATACGCTCGGCGTCGCAAAAGCAATTGCCGCCGCCATCAAAGACCTGGAATATGACCTCATTTTCACGGGCCAGCGCGGAGTTGATGACGATCTTGGACTCGTAGGGGCATCTGTCGCCGAAATGCTGAATATTCCGCAAATCTCTCTTGCCGTTAAGGTGGATGCGGCAGAGGATGGGAAATCGATCAAAGTGTCAAGGCCTATTGAGGGAGAAACACTTGTCATTGAGACTTCTCTTCCGGCCCTTGTCACAACCCAGAAGGGTTTGAATGAACCCAGATACGCTTCTTTGCCGGGAATCATGAAAGCGAAGAAAAAGCCCCTTGCCGAAAAGACACTTTCAGACCTTGGGTTGGATGCCGGTGAATTCGGTCTCGGCGCAAGAAAAATTAAAATACTGGAATTGGCGGCTCCACCCAAGAGAGCGGAAGGCAAGATTATTGAAGGGGAAAATCCCCGGGAAAAAGCTGCTGAACTGGCCAGATTGCTTCATGAGGAGGCCAAAGTATTTTAATCAGAAGCCCTGCACCAACCCTTCACGGTTTAGCGCAGAGTTACCGGCGAAAAGATCCGTTTTTATTTTTCAAGGAGATACGATATGGCACAGGGAGTATGGACAATTGCTGAGCAAAGAGAAGGAAAGCTCCGCAAAATCACCTATGAAATGGTGAGTGAAGGAAGGCGTCTGGCTGATGCACTCGGCCAGAAACTGACAACCGTTTTGTTAGGTTCCGATATTAAAGAAAAGGCCGCGGAACTGGCGAAGTACGGCGCGGACAAGGTTATTGTAGCGAGCGATCCGAGGCTTGAACCTTACACTACGGATGCCTATGTTGACGTCATTTCGCAGCTGGTAAAGGCTGGTGATCCGGGCATTCTCATACTGGGCGCGTCAGTCCAGGGAAAAGATCTGGCCGCAAGGCTGGCTGCCCGTCTGAATGTGGGAATGGCACAGGACTGCACGGCCTTTGCCATTGAAAACGGCAACCTGGTTGCAACCCGGCCTATTTATGCCGGAAAAGCCTATGCAAAGCTGACTTACGAAAACAGCTTTCCACAGATGGCAACGGCCAGACCTAATGTAATGAGTATCGCTGCGCCGGATGAATCCAGGGCCGCCGAGATCGTTGATGCTTCTTTCAGTCTCGAAGATGATGCCTTAAAAACAAAGGTGGTGGACATAGCCAAGGATGTAAGCGGAAAGGTGGATCTCACCGAGGCTGACAAGATTGTATCCGGCGGCCGAGGAATGAAGGGCCCTGAAAATTATAAGATTCTGGAAGATCTGGCGGACGTTCTCGGCGCCAGCGTGGGCGCATCCCGTTCCGCCGTGGATGCCGGCTGGAGACCCCATACGGATCAGGTAGGACAGACTGGGAAAGTGGTCTCTCCCACGCTCTATATCGCATGTGGGATTTCCGGCGCCATACAGCACCTCGCCGGGATGAGTACCTCCAAAGTCATTGTGGCCATCAACAAAGACGCTGATGCCCCCATATTTCAGAAAGCAGACTATGGGGTGGTCGCGGATC
>JBBSAR010000210.1:0-7128 GCA_038252125.1 Desulfatiglandales bacterium | reverse complement strand
TCGATCTGGATGATGGGGTCAAGGTCAATTACCAGAAATTCGGCGATGCCTTGAGAAAGGTGCCGGGGTTGTAGGATTTGCGATTGTTGATTGTCGATTTGTGATTGTCGATTTGTGATTGTAAAATAGCCAACTGTTTTGTTGAGTTTCCAAAAGGAGTCTGGTTTGATAATCTACGAGATCATATGGAAGCAAAAATTTGTAGACAAACTTGCATCCAAGCACAGAGTTTCCATTGAAGAGGCTGAAGAGGTGCTTGGGGGGAAGCCTCTTATTCGCAAGGTGGGTAGAGGACGCATAAAAGGAGAAAATGTATACGCCGCCTACGCACAGACCAATACAGGACGTTTTCTGATCGTCTTTTTCATCAACAAAGAAGGAAATAGGGCCTTGCCCATTTCAGCACGGGACATGGATTCGTCTGAAAGGAGATATTATGAAAGACAACGAGCATAAAGTACATGAGCCGCTGCCCGAAGCTTTTGCATCTGAGGATGAGGCCGGGGAGTTCTGGGACACACACAGCACTGCCGACTATGAGGAATATCTGGAGCCTGTTGATGCGGTCATCGACATTAAGCAAAGGCGATTTGAGATAGAGGTCGACAGAGAAACATTCGTCGCCTTGAATGCATATGCGAAAAAAGTCAATATGCCCGTAAAAAGTCTTGCAAGCAGCATTATACGTGAAAACATAGCGTCTCTTTACCATGAAAATGCTTAACCACGAATCACACGAATGACACGAATAGAGAAAGGGTCTGGGTATTGAGTTCTGTGAGAGAGGCTTGTAGCCTCGACGGTCGCGGCAAAATGCCGCTCTCAAAAGTGATTTTCATGCGCGGGGGTGACAAAATTCAGCCCTCGTTCCCACGCTCCGGCGTGGGAATGCATACGGGCTTAGGGGTTGCACGGAAAGGGGTTTGCAAAAAACATCCTTGCCCGGCTGCATCTAAAATGATCAGGGAGTTGAAGGAATGGAAAGGTCGGTATGCATTCCCACGGAGGACTGTGGGAACGAGGAAAAAACGCCTGTTGATTATGAAAGTGAAGACTAAACGGTGCAAATCAAGAAGAGCCGATGGCGGTATTTGAGACGACAAGGAGAATAATTCGGCAGGGGGGGGGAATGAAATCATGACAAAAACGATCTACGCAACCTATGACGGGAATGTTCTCATGCCTGAAGGAAAAGTTGATTTGTTACCGAATCAGCGCTATTTGCTTCGGATTGAGGCAACAAACAAAGAAAAACCTAAACAAAAGAAAAAAGTCCTTCAAAGGCTTTCGGGACGGGCAATGGATCTGGGAATTTCCGATCTGGCCGCCCAACATGATCATTATTTATACGGAACGGAAAAAAGATGACCCAACCGACTTTTGTTGATACCAGCTATTTCCTGGCGTTGCTGAATACTCAGGATGAATTTCATCAACATGCCTCAATGTTAGCGGAGCATATTGAGGTTAAGCTTATTACGACGGAAGCTGTTTTAACTGAGATCGGCAATGCATTGGCCAAACCCCAATGGCGACAATTAGCCGTTGATACTTTGAATGAGCTTCGAATTGACGAAGATGTAGAGATTCTACCCATCAGCCCGGCGCTTTTTTAAAAATCGCTCAAGTTTTATTATTAACGAATGGACAAAGAGTGGGGTCTTACAGATTGCATTTCATTTGTCGTGATGAAGGACCGTAACTTGACTGATGCACTTACAACCGATCACCATTTTGAGCAGGCTGGATTCAAGTCCTTGCTGCGGGATATGGGAACCTGAACTGCAAACAAGACGTTCCACAATGCACCGTAAGACTTTGCGGAAAAGGCCGATCCGAAGCGAATGGCCGAATTTCAGCCGTTAACTAACAAAATGACTAAATTAAACGAACCCCTCCTGCGCCTTTTTAAAAAACACCGAATCGTCTTCTGGTACGATGCCAGGAAAGAGCTGCGAAGTGACTTTGAGGCCCTTGACCTGCCGGATGTGAAAAAGATTGAACTGAACAACAACGAGTTCGGCGTCAAGCATCGCATCCTCAGGGGGGAGCCTGACGCGAAATTCCTTCTGTATAATGAAGGACCGCAACCCGACGATCTGGACAACTGGCTCCTCGATGTGCTGCTGGCCCACGGTGAATTCCGGACGGATCAGGCCTCCATCTACCTGGGGGAACTGGGGCTGGGTCCTGAATTTTCAGATCTGGTGCGGGACCATCTGGAGTTTTTCAACAGCGGTAAACGAAGAGATGCCCTCAAAGCGTTGCTCAAACCGGACGATACCCCGGGGGCCATCCGGACAAAGATGCTTTGCGTCTGCTGTGAAACCGAACCGCGGGTGGACATGATCCTTGAAAGTGTCCTGGATGAACTCTCCAACGAACGGGACGACCGGTTCAGACTGCTTTGTCGTTGCGGGCTTGAAGGGTTTTTGTGGGGGCAACTTGAGCGAGTCTATGGATATGCATCCGAAACAAAGGGCGTTCAGGATTTTGCCATCGGCCTTTTCAAATCCTGTTATGAAGCCGAACTTGGCAAAACTAACGGCCTTTCGGTCGAGGCCATGGTCTTTCTGAGACGGTGGAAAGACTCCATTAGGCACTGTGGGGCCTTTGAAAAGCTGTCTGAAGCGTGCGCCGAAATTCTGTCCATCGAGCAGGACCTCCAGAAACTGGATTTCCGGGACCTGGCGGACATGGACTACTTCCGGCTCATCGATCAGAAGATTATCAGCGATCTGGTGCGCTCCGTGGCGGAAAGGACCATGGGCCAGGGGGAGTGCTCCGCGTTGATACGAAGCCGGCGACAGAGCCACTGGTATCCGGAATTCCGGCATCTTTATGAGGCGGCGGCATACGCGGCCGGGTTTATTCATGCCCTTGACGCCATGGACCTTACCATGAAAGACATGGGGACCGGCATCGAGCGTTATGCGGCCTCATGGTATAAAATGGATCAGTTGTACCGGAAATTTGTTTATCACGCCCGCGCCTCCGGACAGACCTCGCTCCTGGAACCATTGGCCGTTCCCATTGAAGACCTTTACACCAACCGTTTCCTGTTGCGGGTAAATGACAACTGGCAGCGGATTGTGGATGGATGCGAGGACTGGAAGTGGCATGGGTCCCTGCAGAGACATTTCTTCAAGGACCGGGTAAAACCTTACCTGGAGAAAAACAAGAAGATATTTGTGATCGTTTCAGATGCCTTGAGATATGAAATCGGCGAGGAACTCCTTCAACTGATTCGGGAAGAAGATAGGTATGACGCCGACATTGCCCCCATGCTGGCCATGCTGCCCAGTTACACCCAATTGGGGATGGCGGCGCTTCTACCCAATCAGACGCTGCGGTTGTCGGATAACGGAGGAGTACAGGTCGATGACGTCAGCGCCCGGGGCACGGAGAACCGGGGGAAGATTCTTGCCGGGGCCGTTTCCGGCGGCGGCGCCGCCATCCGCGCCGATGACCTGTTGGCTTTAAACAAGGAAGCCTGCCGTGAACTGCTTCGTGAACACCAGGTGGTTTACATCTATCATAACCGCATTGATGCGGTGGGAGACAAGAAGGAATCGGAGGAACGGGTATTCGGAGCAGTGGAAAAGGCTATGGAAGAACTAATCAAGGTGATCAAAAAACTGACGGGCGCCAATGCCAACAACATGCTCATCACCAGCGACCACGGCTTCATCTACCAGCACAGGTCCATTGACGCTTCTGATTTTGCCCATGTGGAACCGGAGGGTGACGTCATCCTTTACCGCGACCGCCGGTTTGTTCTGGGAAAGGGACTGAAAGCCCACCCAAGCCTTCGCCTGTTCAAGGCGGATGCCCTTGGGCTGGCGGGAGACATGGAGGTCCAGATCCCGAAATCCATCAATCGGTTGCGGCTGAAGGGATCCGGCAGTCGGTTTGTCCATGGGGGTGCATCGCTTCAGGAAATCATCGTGCCGGTAATTTGGGTGAACAAGAAACGCCGGAGCGATGTTTCCCTGGTGGATGTGGACATCCTTCGACAGGGCAGCAGCATGATCACGTCCGGTCAGCTCTCGGTGAGTTTGTATCAGGCAGACCCCGTCACGGAAAAGAAACAGAAGCGTGTCCTGCGGGCAGGGATTTACACCAAAGAGGGGGAATTGATCTCTGATCGTCATGAGCTGATATTTGACTATCGCTCAGAAAACCCGCGGGAAAGGGAGATGCAGATCCGGTTTCTATTGAGCCGAAAGGCCGATGAGGCCAACGGCCGGGAGGTGATGCTTCGCCTCGATGAGCAGCAGCCTGGCACCTCTCACTTCAAGGAATACCGATCCCTCGCCTATATGATGCGAAGGTCGTTTACCAGTGATTTTGATTTTTAAAGGACGGTTCACGTGAATCCGCTCGACAGCAAGATAAACGATTATTTCCCGGGCCTGGTGGTCCGCAAGGACCTGGTCAAGATCGTCAAGGGAAACGCCATTGTTCCCTCCTATGTCCTTGAGTATCTGCTGGGTCAGTATTGCGCCACGGCGGATGAAGGCAGCATCCAGACCGGCATCGAGACGGTCAAAGAGATCCTGCGCACCCATTATGTGCACCGGAACGAAGCCGGGTTGGTGAAATCCATCATCAAGGAAAAAGGCCGGCACAAGGTCATCGACAAGGTGATGGTGGCCTTAAACGACAATGCCGGGGTGTATGAAGCCGCTTTTTCCAACCTGGGAATCAAGAAGGTCCTGGTGGACTCGGATACGGTGAAGAAACACCCGAAGCTCCTGGTAAGCGGGGTCTGGTGCATTGCGGACCTGGCATACGATGTGGTGGAAGACCCGAAATCGAGCCCATGGGTATTAGAGGCCATCAAGCCGATCCAGTTGTCCCGGTTCGACTACGACGGCTATATTGAGACGCGCAAAAAGTTTACGACGGATGAATGGATCGACCTGCTGCTGCAAAGCATCGGTTTCGAACCGGAAATGTTCGGGCGGCGCAGCAAATTGCTCCAACTGGTGCGGCTGATTCCTTTTTGCGAGCGCAACTACAATCTCATCGAGTTGGGACCCAAAGGGACCGGAAAGTCGCATATCTACTCGGAATTTTCTCCCCATGGGATTCTGGTGTCCGGGGGCGAGGTGACCGTACCCAAACTCTTTGTTAATAATTCCACGGGAAAACTGGGGCTGGTGGGTTATTGGGATGTGGTGGCGTTTGATGAGTTTGCAGGCAAGAATAAACGCCCCAACAAAGCCCTTGTGGATATCATGAAGAACTACATGGCCAACAAATCCTTCTCACGGGGCATTGAAACCCTGGGCGCCGAGGCCTCCATGGTCTTTGTGGGCAACACCCGGCATACCCTGCCCTATATGCTCAAGCATGCCGACCTGTTCGACGATCTTCCCGAGGCATACCATGATTCCGCGTTTCTGGATAGGATACATTCTTATATTCCCGGCTGGGAGGTGGATATCATACGGGGAGAGATGTTTTCCGACGGGTACGGGTTTGTGGTGGATTATTTGGCTGAAATCCTTCGGTCCCTTCGCAATCACGATTTTTCTCAACACTATGCCGGCCATTTTGAATTGTTGGCCGATATTTCCACCAGGGATCGGGATGCCGTGAATAAGACCTTTTCCGGCCTTATGAAGATTCTCTTCCCTCACGGAGGAGCAACCAAATCGGAAATTGAAGAAATCCTCCGGTTTGCCGTTGAAGGCCGCAAACGCATCAAAGACCAGTTGTTGCGTATTGATCAGACTTATGAACCCGTCAAATTCGGATACAGGCGAGTCGGGCAAATAGAACCCATCTTTGTGCAAACCATTGAGGAAAAACAGTATCCTCAACATTATCATCAGGATCGACCGGGAGAGATGGAGGAAGAAGAACTCTCCCACGTTCAAGAGGAACCGGAATTATCAAACGACAGCCCGTACAAGACTCGCGAACCAGAGGAGCGGCATCTCGTTTTTCAGGAAAACCGGCGGGGCGTCAGTTATGATAACCTGTTCGGTCCGTACCTGAAGGGCGCCTCTGCCATCACCATAACGGACCCGTATATCAGGTTGTTCTACCAGGCCAGAAACCTGATGGAATTCCTGGAAACCGTGGCGCGGTTGAAATCCGATGACGAAGAAATAGAAGTTCATCTCTTGACCGTGGAAGATGAATTCAAGGGAGATCAGCAGAAAGAATATCTGATTCAGATGCAGGAGAGCATTTGGAACGTCGGCATCCGATTTGATTGGGAATTTGACAAAACCAACTCCCTCCATGCCAGGCATATCGTTACGGATACCGGCTGGAAAATCATGCTGGATCGAGGCCTGGATATCTTTCAACATTATGATATGAACCAGACGTTTTCCATCAACAATCGCCTGCAGCAATACCGATCATGCAAGGCCTTTGAGATCACGTACCTAAAAGAGCAGGCAAAACCATAAATAGATATAGACATGCAGAGGATACGATCCTGGAATGCTGTACGAAACAAGAGACAAATGGTTGGCGCTTCTGGAGATTCTAATTTTTCCATTATGCAAAGACTTTATCGGCGCCTTGGCACGATAAGTATTAGACCGCAAGGGAGTACCTGATGAATTGTGACGACGAATATGCCGGTGGTTATGACGGAATGGGTGATTCGTTGCACCGAGACGAATCAGTGACGGATATGACGGCTGGAGGAAGACTTGATCCGACGGACATCACCGACCCGACCAGTTCTTACCTTTTCCTGAGCGACGATGCCCAGGATGAGATCAGCGTAAGCAACAAGAAAAAGATGAGATGCCTCTCCTGCGGGCACACCTTCAAAGGCGAGACCTACGCCAGATGCCCCGAATGTTTCAGCTTGGATGCGATTGAAATGGCTGATAGAAAAGATGATGGATATTGGCGATGAAAGGGATAGGTTCAAAACCGGGAATATCTTGACAATATCACAAAGAATTCACGCCATAAAAAACTTTTGATATACCTTACATATTCAAATACTCAATCGTTTGCCAAACATCAGACAGAAGTCCATCCAACCGCTACGTCAGGCAATAAAATGACGCAGATTATTCAAAGACATCTCTTTCCTGCCGTCCTCGATTTCCTTGACCATTGCCCTTATCGCATCGTTTAAAGGGGTAC
>JBBSAR010000209.1:0-7142 GCA_038252125.1 Desulfatiglandales bacterium | reverse complement strand
TACTTTGTTCCACTGGTTTCCCGCTGAATGCGGGATTTGCGCTTCAAACATCAGAATATCTCGCCCCGCGCGACAATCCGGCATGCAGCCTGACCTTCTATGATATACGACGCCTTTTGTGCCGGATCATGAAGATCCCCTGCGGAAAAGATTGAAATGAGTAGGTCCACATCTTATGGATAAAAAGACAATCATAGCTTTTGCTTTATCTTTCGTCATACTCGTAGGTTGGTCATTCTTTTTCGGACCATCAAAAAAGCCCGTTCCAACGGAACAGAAGACATCATCACAGGAGACCGTCGGGCAACAGCCCGTTCAGCCCGTTCCGGCGCCGACTGTTGAAAAGGCAAACGAAACAAGCCTTAACAGCTCTGTTCCCGCGCCCATGGTCCCAGTTCCAAGAGCGGACGAAAAGGAAATTACGGTAGACACCCCCTTGTACAAGGCTGTTTTCAGCAATGTCGGCCCGGCCATTAAGAGTTTCAAGCTAAAGAAATACCGTCAGACAATCGCCGCCGATTCTCCCCTGATCGATCTGGCCACTCTAAAAGATGGATTGGGCCATTATCTTGCCGTCGGTTTTCAGGACCAGGCTGTTAACGGGATCGGGAATCTTGTTTATCACGCCGACCGTGACGTTATCCGCCTTGATCCTTCCTCTCCCCCGGAACAACTTACGTTTCAAACGCAGACCGATAAAGGCCTTACTCTGGTGCAGACCTTTCATTTTTATCCGGACAAGTACCGGATTGATTTGAAGGTGGATGTGACCAATGGAACGGCCGCTCCTTTGACGGGGAGCTTCACGGCCTCTCTCCTGGCCATGCCGCCGAAAACAAAATCCAGCTACTACTCCTACGATGGGTTTGCCGTTCTGTTGGACGATAAGCTGGAAGAAACGAAAGTAGAAGATGTAAACGAAGAAAAAACCGTTTCCGGCAAATTGGGCTGGGTTGCCTACGAGGATAATTTTTTCATTTCCGCGGTGGTCCCCGAAGAAGCGGTAAAAGGGACCTTCCAGGCCCGGAAACTTTCATCCGGGGCTCTCCAGGGGAACTATATGCTGCCTCCTGTCACGATTAATCCGCTCTCGCTCCAATCGACCCGTTATGAATACTATCTGGGCCCCCGAGACCTGGGCATTATGAAAAAATTCGGGAAGAACCTGGAGCAGGCCATCAACTTCGGATGGACGGATATCATTGCGAAACCGCTTCTTTACGTGCTGCGCTTTTTCTATAATTACATCCACAATTACGGGGTATCCATCATTCTGCTCACCGTCCTTGTCAAGATTCTTTTCTGGCCTCTTACCCACAAGAGTTACAAGTCGATGAATGAGATGAAAAAACTGCAGCCCCTGATGACCAAAATACGAGAGAAATACAAGAACGACAAACAGAAAATGAATCAGGAGATCATGGGTTTGTACAAGACGTACAAGGTGAATCCCATGGGGGGCTGTCTACCCATGGTCATCCAGATCCCCGTATTTTTCGCCCTCTTCCGGGTATTGGGAAACTGCATTGAACTCCGGCATGCCCCTTTTGTTTTCTGGATCAACGACCTTTCAGCTCCAGACCGGCTTTTGCATTTTTCTTTTAACATCCCATTCATGACCCCCCCTTACGGAATACCGGTGCTGACCCTGCTGATGGGTGCTTCCATGTTTCTCCAACAGAAAATGACGCCAACGCCCGGCGATCCGGCACAAGCCAAAATCATGATGTTTTTACCCGTTATTTTCACCTTCATGTTTATCAACTTCCCATCCGGACTTGTTTTGTACTGGCTCATAAACAATCTCTTATCCATCGGTCAGCAGTACAGAATCCATAAAAGTTCGGTGTAATTTCTGGAGGACACCCATGCGACCCTACGAATTTGAAGGAAAAAACGAGGAAGATGCTGTGGCCAAGGCCTGCAGCGCCCTGAATCTCACGCGAGATGAATTGCAGATCAAAGTCCTTGAACCGGGATCAGCGGGGATTTTCGGCCTGGTAGGCGGAAGAAAGGCCAAAATCAGAGCCGTTCCCATCGTCAAGGAAGCGGTGCCGGAAGAGAAACCTGTTGCCGTGCAGGAAGAGGCGCCGGCCGAAAAACGACCCGCGGAGCCCGCAACTCCGGAGACTTCGGCAACTCCGGCAACTCCGGAGACGCAGGAAGAGAAAGACGCCATTGCCGTAGCCAAAGAAGCCCTTGAAAACATTCTGGCTCTCATTCCCATGGAAGGCACGGAAGTAATCGCGAGCTATGTGGATAACACGATCAATCTGAACATAGAAGGGGATAAATCAGGGCTGTTGATAGGACGGAAGGGGAAAACATTGGATGCCCTTCAGTTTATTGTGAACAAGATCGTAAACAAATCCCTTGAAAAAAGGACCCGCGTCCTCATCGATTCCGAGAACTACCGCAGCAGGAGAAAGGAATTCCTGGTTGAAATGGCCAAAAGAATGGGAGACAAGGCGAAAAAGATCAACAAACCGGTGGCAACCAACCTCCTCAATCCACACGATAGACGAATCGTGCACCTGGCCCTGAAGGACGATGCGGAACTGGATACAAAAGGCAGCGGCGAGGGTATTCTCAAAAAAGTGGTGATCATTCCCAAGGGTCGTCATTCCGCAAAATCCGGTCGTGCCGGCAAAGAGGCGCCGGAAAGCCGAGAATCGAGCATTGAACAGCCATGAAAACCGGGCGGTAAAGACCACGTGACCGCAAAATGAGCGCCATCCCCAACGATACCATTGCGGCCATAGTCACCCCTCCCGGCCGGGCGGGGATCGGCATCATTCGCATAAGCGGGCCCCTTTCCCATTCCATTGCAGAGACCTTGTTCCGTCCGAAAAAGGGCAAAAAGTCCTTTCAGAGTCACCACCTATATCTTGGGCATCTCGTCGATCCCGCCACAGGGGGCACGCTGGATGAAGTCCTCGTTAGCTTCATGCATGCCCCCCATACCTACACCTGCGAAGACGTTGTTGAAATCAACTCCCACAGTGGTTACGCCCTTTTGGAAACCATTCTGCGAATGGTCCTGCAACAGGGCGCCAGGCCGGCCCGACCCGGTGAATTTACCCTGAGGGCATTCCTCAGCGGCCGTATCGACCTGACCCAGGCCGAAGCGGTCATGGATCTCATCAACTCCCGGTCGGAGAAAGGCCTTTTCCTCGCTGCCCGGCACGTGTCGGGGCTATTCAGGGACCAGGTGGAGAAATTGCGGGCTCGTGTCGTCCATATCCTTGCAGGCGTGGAGGCGGCCATAGATTTTCCGGAAGAAGGCCTGGAAACGACCTCCCCGGATGCCGACTGGCCTGAGGCCATTGAAAACGAGTTGATAGGGCCCGTCAAAACATTGATCGGGTCAGGTTCCAACAGAATTTGGATGGAAGGGGTTCACACGGTCATTGCGGGGCGCGTCAATGCAGGCAAATCCAGTCTCCTGAACCGCCTCCTGAATGAAGAGCGGGCCATCGTTGCGCCACTTCCCGGAACAACCAGAGATTTCATCGAGTCCGGCGTTGAAATCGCGGGCATTCCTTTCCGTCTGGTAGACACGGCCGGGCTTCGGGACGCAGCCGATGAGGTTGAACATAAGGGAATCAGCATGACGGAAAAGAAGGTTTCGGAAGCCGATCTGCTCCTGATTGTTTTGGACTGGAGCCGACCCTTGTCACGGGAGGACAGGGATATTCTCTTAAAGGCAAACGGCATGCAGGCCATCCTTGTCCTGAACAAAACCGACCTGCCCTGCCATCCCGGGGAGGCATCTGACCTTGAGACGCTGCCCGCCTTCCCGAAAGTCAGCATTTCCGCCCTGACGGGGAGCGGCATAGAGGACCTGAGAAGAACCATGACGGAAACGGTCCTCGGGGGCGGACAGGAAGGGCCACTGGAAACGGTGGGGCCGAACCTGCGACAGCAACAGGCGCTGAAGCAGGCCCTGGGGTTTTTTGAGGCATCCCTGAAGGGAACCAGGGAGGAGGTCCCCCTGGAGATCATTGCCCTGGAACTGAAAAGCGGCCTGGATGCCTTGGGCGAGATTATCGGAGAAACCACGAACGAGGATATTCTGGAAAGTATTTTCAGCCAGTTCTGCCTCGGGAAGTAAGATTAGGAAAAATACTCCCTCACCTGTTTAATCGCACAGTATTTTCCGCACATGGTGCACACATCGTCCTCGCTGGGCGGATTCTTTTCCCGATATTCGCGGGCCTTTTTGGGGTCAATGGCCAGCTTGAGCATGGTGTCCCAGTCAAGATTGTTTCTTGCAACAGCCATCTGCCTGTCCTTTTCGATGGCGGTCTTGTTCCCTTTGGCAATGTCCGCCGCATGCGCGGCAATTTTCGTCACGACCACCCCTTCTCGAACGTCCTTCGCGTCAGGTAGGCAGAGATGCTCTGATGGAGTCACGTAGCAAAGGAAGTCGGCCCCCGCCGCTGCCGCCAGGGCTCCTCCGATCGCGCAGGCCACATGGTCGTGACCGGCCGCGATGTCTGTAACCAGGGGACCAAGCACATAAAAGGGCGCATCGTGACAGAGCTGCTTTTGCAAAATGACATTGGCTTCTATCTGATTCAGGGGAACGTGCCCGGGTCCTTCTATCATAACCTGCACATCTTTTTCCCAGGCCAGCTTGGTGAGATGCCCCATGGTCATCAATTCATGGATCTGGGCCCTGTCCGTAGCATCGGCGAGACAACCCGGCCGCAGTCCGTCGCCAAGGCTCAGCGTGACATCGTATTTCCTGACAATGTCCAGAAGCCTGTCGTAGTGCTCGTACAAAGGGTTTTCCCTGTCGTGGTGAAGCATCCAGGTGGTCAGAAACGAACCCCCCCGGCTTACGATGTTGGTAATCCGCCCCTGGGCCTTCAGCATCTCCAGTGCCCCGCGGGTCAGACCGCAGTGAACCGTGATGAAATCAACGCCATCGGCGCACTGCTTTTCAATGACCTCGAAAATCTTGTCCACACTGAGATGGACCAGGCCGCCCTTTGCCTCCACCGTTTCGACCACAGCCTGGTAAATGGGCACCGTTCCTACACAGACGGTGGAGGCATCCAGGATCGCTCTTCGCGATTCGTCTATGTTGCCCCCGGTCGAAAGATCCATAACGGCATCCGCCCCGGCCTCTATGGCGACACGAACCTTCTCCAGTTCTTCATCCAGCAGGGCCCTGTCCGAAGAAGTTCCAATGTTTGCGTTGACCTTTACGGTGAGACCTTTCCCGATCCCGCAGGGAACCAGGTTCTTATGGGCGCTGTTTGCCGGGATCACCACTTTACCATTGGCTATCTGATCCCTGAGCCACTCCTTATCAACTTTTTCCTTTTCCGCGACGATCACCATTTCGGGGGTAATCGCGCCTGATCTTGCTTTTTCTAACTGAGTCATGGCTATCTCTTTCTTTCGTCTGTTAAGTGGTTGTGTATCAATCTTATAAGCTATGATTAAACGTCGTCTAACGCAAGCTGAAAAACCGTCATACCCGCCGGAAAGGACGGATTGTCTTGTTCGTTTCGGAAAGAAGACCGGATTTCCGGACCGGTCAAAAAATCGGCCGCTTCAGAAAGGTCATTTTCACTTCACAGAGGGAGGACCGTTGGCGGGAAAGCCGGACAGGAGGAGCAGACCGTAATCCTTTTTCGATATAAATGTGGCGATCTCTTCGGGGACATCCACGGCAGTCACCAGGACCTTTTTCCCTTTTTCCCCTTGGAAGACAATACCCGGCATGGTGAAGACCATCATTATATTCTTACCGTCACGGATGACTTCCATTTTGAGCGGACCTCTATTCTTTCTCACTTGAAGCCTATCCAGTATCCGGTCCGCCATGACAAGGGGATCCTTTTCATCAACCAATGACAGTACGGAAATATTCCGCTTTTTCAAAAGGGCGATGATTTTCGGGTCCAATCCGCTCAGGTCAATAATGAGATTCTCTCTGCCTGTTTTGACCAAGAAGTCCGCATTGACCACGAGCCGGAAATCCTTTTTTTGCCCGGTAAAAGCCGGGATCTGTTCCCGGATGGAAAAGGCATAGCCTGTAAGCTTCAGAAGGGACTCTATCAGCCCAAACCTGTCTCCCGCCCTGTACGCCTCACCTTGCGATTTATGGGCATCCAGGGGATTGGCGCCGGGCGGATATTCAAGCACGCCGACCCGCAACCTTTTGAGGTAGTTCTTTATGCTCTCCGGAACATATCCTTGAGGGGACGACACAAGATTCAACACAAGGGTTTCCGTCTCCGGGTCGGGGACCTCATCCGTAACGGCCAGTATCCAATCGCCCTTGATTTCAAAGCGAATGTCCTTTCCCAAAAAAAGCGGCTCTCCCGGTTTGACCGCCCTTTTAAATCCGCAGGCATTCAGGATTTTATCGAGAGCAGACCTCAGGTCATCTCCCCCGTCGAGTTGGACAATCCGGTAATCATTCCAGGTGGACTCAATAAAGCGGCTCATATCCAGGGGCAGTTCGCCACTCATATCCAGTATAACCGTTACGCCGTCGTTCAGACGTATAACCGGGTAGGACGATGCCTTGAGATTGATCTGGCCTCCGGATTTCAAGGGGATGAAGTGCTCCCCCGAATCGATCCACTCGCTGCCCATTTCCGTGAAGATATGGCCGATCTCATCGCTTTTATAAGGGATCTTGACGGAAACGATTTCACCTCCTTTCGCGCCTTCCGAAGGGCTAAGACCTTTATTGGGCTTTTTCGAAGCAGCGGGAGGAACGGGTTTCTTCGCCGGAGGCCTGGCGCGCGCGGGTTCACGGGTTTGCGCGGGACGGTCATCCGTTGCTTTTTCCGGACTGACCACGGGAGTGGGGATCTTTATTCCGGCGTTTACGGGATGAATGGGCATCTTTCCTTCCGATGCGTTATCCAGGTCCGGAATGCCGGGTGTTTTTTCACGGGATGCTATCCGGACGGGAGGAAAAAGAGGCAGCCGGACCTTCTGGCCGACGAAAATCCGGTTCATATTCTTGATGGACGGGTTGCACTCTTTGAAAAGAGGGTAATACTGGTTGTACAACCGCCTCTGGGAGAGCCCGTACCGGGCTGCAATAAGGGCCCCGATAGAATCTCCGGACCGCATTCTATAGACGTCATATTTGAGCTGGCCAGGTGACC
>JBBSAR010000208.1:0-7146 GCA_038252125.1 Desulfatiglandales bacterium | reverse complement strand
TTTTAGCAGGCGCCGCGGGCCGACGAACCGCCGGATGGTCTGATCCGTGAGAACTGTTCCGATACATCTTCGAGGGGAGTTCATTTTTGGCCGGTAGATCATCTTTCTGTTTGACAGAGAGACGAACCACGTATAAAAAGAAACAACTTCTAAGATTGTAGAGGCACGTTCTTCGGGTTCATCACCCCGCCGCCGTTTCCGGCTATGAAAACATGTCCGAACACAAATGGAAAACCAAATTTCTTGGGCGGTCTGGAATAAGGCTTTTTCTCATCGCTACAGCGAGGGCCTCGCCATACCAGGCAACCCTGTGGTGGCCGCGTGGGAGTGGGGAAAACGCCCCGGGAAGCGGACGGACTATTTCAACGATGAAATTCTTCATATCAATCCTCCTGAAAGTCAAATATATTTCGCCAGGTTAGCTGAATGCGGCATTAGCAGGCTTTATCTTCATGACGATGAGTTCCTTGCATCCGGGACTACGCGTCGCACGGATTTGAGGGTGATGGGACCTCAATATGTTGCCGAAATCGGAAAACAACGTCAACTTGTGGACGACTATAAAAAAATGTATAGTATTTGAGAACTTTCTACCAGGAATGAATAAATAAGAATGGGCAATGAGAAAAAAAGAAGAGTTGTCTTTTTAGGCTGTCCTCTGGATTGTGATGAACGGGACGAGTCCATACGAGAAAAAATCGCCTGTATGGAAAGGGGGGAGAATAATTCCGATCCCTACGATTGCGTCATGGCCTTTATTCGTGGGGAAGTCCCAGTCGAATTGTGGGAAGAAATGGGTTCCCTCGATGTTCCCGAGTGGCTTCGCCCCGTTCCCGCGGCCGATCAAAAAGCGTTTATGAATCCCGATAATTTTGTTTCCTTTGTGGATGGCGGGGGCTGCAATACTTTCGCCAATATGTTGCGCGAACATGTGATTGAGCGGATTCATCCACGGGTTCCATGCATGATTACGGTTGATCATTCTTTGTCGGGCGGAGTGTTTCAGAAGCTGGCGGAGATTTACGGACCTGACAATCTGAGCCTGATTGTCCTGGACAGCCACACGGATGCCCTTCCCGTTTCCATCATGTCCGGCGCCGTGGAATATGACATGGAAACCAACCGAAATTCCGTTTATGCTGCTGATGACCCTTTTTTAAAGAATCGCCCTGATTCATTTAACGCCAGCTCGTTTATTCATTATCTCCTTGAAGAAGGGACCTTAAAACATCGGAATCTAATCATTATTGGTCCTGGTGATTTACCATCAAAACGGTCGATCAGGGTAAAGGATGAGCGTATTAGGAGATACGTATCCATATTTTCCGATTTACGAAAAAAAGGCGTCAGCATTCTGACCAAGAAGGATTTGACCAGCAGTCCCTCCAAATTGAAGAGCGTTCTGAACGGTATCCACACGCCCTATGTGTATATCTCCATTGACATGGATATCGGCGCGGGTAGCGCTCTTGATGGGGTTCGCTTCAGAAACCGCCAGGGATTGAATGAAAAACAGATAAACAATATTGGCTCCCGGTGTCAGGCCCTCCTTTCAAGCGGATGCGAACTGGTGGGAATGGATATCACGGAGATAAACACCCGAAATATGAGGAAGGGCGATCGTACATGCCGCATAGCCGCGAATTTGATCAAAAGACTCTGTTTTGATCTGGAATGAGAATTCCGCCCGGTTTTCCTCTGATGTTTGAGATGTCGCACAAGTCTTGCGTGAAGATAATATTTGTGTTTCGAGCGTATTTTAAATAGGATACTGACTGAGTTATTAAGGAAGTCGACTTTTTCCAGTTCATGAAAAATATTTTTGATAGGGGGATTTAACAATATGGAGATGTTGTATTCGACCGAGTTGGCGATTCCCCTATATCAAGTCGGGCTCTTACTGGTTTTGAGTACGCTGGGCCTTCTTTTTGGGAGAGTCAAACTTGCGCTTCTGATTAATTTCATATTCACCATATACTGGGGGTATTGGTTAAACAGGGAGCAGGTTGTCGGAACGGGCATTCCGGAAATTGATACATTTACCATCTTTTATTTTGGTTTCGGACTCCTGATTGTTATTCTTGTATTGATCGGTTTCATGCTGGAGTCCAACAGATGAGCCTGTCGTTCGAAATGCGTGACCGCCTTGAAGGACTACGGCGCGATATGACTATTTTCCCTTGTCATCCCTATTCTAATTTCTTATAGTCACGCCCCATTATTCTAAACGTTTTTAAACCTTTTTTAAGGAGGAAACCATGGAGAAAATCGATGCTGTTGCCGCGCGCGAGATCCTGGATTCGAGAGGCAATCCTACGGTGGAAGTAGAAGTAGGTTTGAGTGATGGAAGTTTTGGCAGAGCGGCAGTGCCTTCCGGCGCATCTACCGGAAAGTATGAAGCCATTGAGTTACGGGATAAGACAAAGAAACGGTACGGAGGAAAGGGCGTGGAGAAGGCCGTGGACAATGTGAACAACATCATTGCTCCTGCAATCATGGACATGGATGCCATGGATCAACGGCTTATCGACAAGATGCTTATCGATCTGGACGGTACGAAAAATAAGGCTAATCTCGGCGCCAATGCCATTTTGGGAGTTTCACTGGCGGTTGCCAGAGCGGCGGCCGACTGCCTCATGTTGCCCCTATACAGATATATTGGAGGTGTTAATGCCTGTCGTCTGCCCATGCCGATGATGAACATCTTAAATGGTGGAGCTCATGCGCCAAACAGTGTAGATATGCAGGAATTCATGATTATGCCTGTTGGCGGAAAAACATTCAAAGACGCCTTGCGAATGGGCGCTGAAGTTTTTCACGCGCTTGCCGGTGTATTGAAAGCCAAAGGATTATCCACGTCGGTCGGGGATGAGGGTGGGTTTGCTCCCAATTTGAAATCCGATGAGGAAGCCATTGAGGTGATCCTTGAGGGGATAAAGGCTGCCGGATATGAGCCGGGCAAGGATGTGGCCCTGGCTTTGGATCCTGCATCCTCCGAATTTTACAGGAACGGAAAATATGTCTTTCACAAGTCGGATCAGTCTGTTCGCACAGGAGAAGAAATGGTGGCATTCTATACGGACTGGGTAAATCGTTTTCCCATTCTTTCCATCGAGGACGGTCTTGATGAAAACGACTGGAAGACCTGGAAGAAAATGACCGAGAAGCTGGGAAGTCGCCTTCAGATCGTCGGGGACGACCTGTTTGTTACCAACACGAAACGAATTGCGAGGGGGATCAAAGAAAAATCGGCAAACGCGGTACTGATCAAGTTAAACCAGATCGGAACGTTAACCGAGACCCTCGATGCCGTATCCATGGCGCGCAGTGTGGGGTGGAATGCGGTTATTTCCCACCGATCCGGGGAGACCGAAGACTCTTTTATCGCGGACCTTGCCGTTGCAACCGGTACGGGACAGATCAAGACGGGATCTTTATGTCGATCTGAAAGGATCTGCAAATACAATCAGCTTTTGAGGATAGAAGAGGAGCTGGGAGATGCGGCCGTTTTTGGCTGGGATGCTGTGGCATAATAGATGAATTGATAAACCGCGGGATGCGGAATTTGTGCATAATGGAGAGATGAAGAATGGCGTATGATGCAAGCAAAGATAAGGTGCTGGTCGGTTGGGAGAATCAGGAAACCGGTCTGCAGTTATCCATTAATCAGTATGGGGATGGAGAGCCGAAACTGCAGATAGGTCCGAGGGCCTATACCAAAAAAGACGGGAGCCGAAGCGCTACCAAGGCCGGCAGATTGGGGATTGATGATGTCATCTGGATAAGTGAAATAATCGAAGAGGTAAGAGACCGGATGAAGGATTTGTTTCTTGACGAAAGTTAGCCTCGGCCGGTCCTTCATCCGGTCCAAGATTATCCAAGAGCCGCGGCAACCTGGTCGGCGATCAGCCGGCAGTGCTTTTCCGTGACTTCTACCGAAGGGCCTTCCACCATCACCCTGCATACATTCTGGGTTCCTGAGTAGCGCACGAGGACGCGCCCTTCGGAACCCAGTTTCTTTTCCACGGATTGAATAGCGTCTTGCACCGGAGGCACCGTTGAGAGGGCGGGCTTCCTGTTAACAGGCACGTTTATGAGTTTCTGGGGGTAAATATCCATCAGGGAGGCCAGTTCGGAAAGGGGTGCTCCTTTTCTGACCATGGCAGCCATCACCTGGAGTGCGGTAATCATGCCGTCACTTGTGGTATGATGATCCAGCAGGATAATATGCCCCGATTCCTCACCGCCTGCAACGGCCCCGAGACGCAGCATATCCTGGAGAATCCGTCGGTCGCCGACACGGGAGGCATGCCTCTCGATGCCATGTCTTTTGCAGGCCATGGTTAGCCCTATGTTGCTCATGACGGAGCTTACAATCAGGTTGTTTTTCAACCTGCCCTGTTCCTTGAGCGCCGCCGCGCAAATGAACAGGATCTGATCTCCGGTGATCTCGTTTCCCTTTTCATCCACTGCAATCAAACGGTCTCCATCGCCGTCAAAGGCAATTCCCAGTTGCGCATCGCTCTCTCTCACCCGCTTCTGAAGGTCAAGGGTATGCTGAGAGCCACAGTTTCGATTGATATTCATGCCGTCAGGATGATTATGGATGACTTCCAACGGGGCGCCCAATCGGGAAAAAAGAAGCGGGGCTGCCTCGGATGTCGCTCCATTGGCCGTATCCAATATGATTTTCATCCCTTTGATGGAAACGTCGTCCGGAAGGGTCCCTGCGATAAAGGAAACATATAGGTCCATCACCTCATCTATTCTTTCAATTTGTCCCACGCCGCTGGATAGGGGGGCTTCCTCCGCCAATCTGCCTTCCAGTATCAAATCCTCGATCGATTCTTCCTCGTCGTCGGTCAGCTTTAATCCGTTGCCGGCAAAAAACTTTATGCCGTTATCCTGGTAGGGGTTGTGGGAGGCGGAAATCACAATGCCGGCGTCTGCCTTCATGGCCGCGGCCATATAGGCTATGCCGGGGGTGGGAAGTACTCCCACAGGGCAGGGCGCACCTCCCATGGACATGATTCCTGCTCCAAGGGCACACTCCAGCATTTCTCCTGTGATGCGCGTATCTCTGCCGATGATGATCCGCACTTTTTTATCGTCTCTTTTCAGAAATTGCGTGATGGCCTGGCCGACCACAAAAGCGGTTGGTCCATCCAGGGGATAGCGGTTTGCTTCCCCCCGAATGCCATCTGTCCCGAATAATTTGCCCATGTGCTATTCTCCTTGTTTTCTGAAAAGGCCCATGGAAGGCACGAGTCCCGAAGCTTTTTCGTAAAGGTCCTCAATGATTTGTTCCAGCCAGGCGGTTCCCTGCGTCACAATGGCAGGCGGAAGGCCCTGAATGGTTCGGATGTAGTTTCCGCCCGTACCTGATTTATGGACTTCGTTTAAAAGTTGATCGCGCAGGTTCAGTCCGATACTGCTGACATTTTCCGAATCGAAGACTTGACAGAGTTCGGTGATCCGTTCAAAAAATTCTATACGTCCCGGATTCGATGAGGCGCCTTCAGTTTCTCCAGGCGGATGGCGCAGTTTTTCCGCCATGGACATAAGCCGCTTTTTCCTTTCGCTCTTTGCCAGGGAAAGATTGTTCAGGGCGCCTTGAAAGATCAGGTTGCCCAATTCCCGGGATTCAAAAAAGGGTTTTCTCACATGCATATACCATTGTTCCAGGGCCATCAAATTGCCAAGATAAAGGATATTGTTTTCGATGATCCGTTTCAGCCCCGAGTACATTCCCGGAACAAAGGGGACTTCTCCTCCGCGATGGGTTTTCCCGATGATGATTCGGCCCGTTTCAAGCACATCTTTGCGAAGGATTGTACCCGCCGCGGCGACGTTTCCGTAACCCAACCGCAACGGCCCCACCGATCCCCCCTGACCGCCTAAGAATATGGGAGGTTGATTCAGCATAACTCCCCCGGGTACATCGCCGAAAAGGGAAGGGGTGGTTTTATCGCCGTCTGCGCTGAAATTAAAATGGATGTAGGAGCTTCCCACTTCGCTGTGGTGCTTACGGCCCGTTCCTCCGGCCATGAGACAGTCACAGAAATTGATGAGGCTGCCAAGAGTAACAAATGGAAAGAGGATGGTTTGTTTCAGGCCTACGCAATGGGCGCCGCTTGCCTGTTCTTCCAGAATTGTACCCTCCCGTACGTGGGCGCCCAGTCCCATGGAGGCGCCTTCAAGAAATACGGCTCTGCGAAAATATCCGCCCTTCAATGCCACCCCCGGCCCGAGCTGACAGTTATCCAGCGTGACAGGTCCTTCCTCGCCTATTATTGATCCTTCGCTGATGGCGGTTTCATTTCCGTAAATACGACAACCAGGAAAGATCTTAACCGATTTTCCGGAGATCCGGTCAACGGATACCTCATCGCCGATATCCAGTGTGAGGGGGTTTTGAATATCCACGCCTTTCTCCAGGAGCATGGAGATTTTTTCATGGCTATTTGGTTTGAGTTGCAACATTTTATCCTCTTTTTTCAAATTGTTCCAAAAGTTTTATAATGCAAAGGACGAAGCAGGCTCTTGTGATGGGCGATCAGGGTCGAGCGCGCAAATGGGAGGAAAAATATCAGACTCCGGATCTAAAGGCAATAATCATTCGTACATGGGTCGCCATCTGCCTTCAGCCGGAGAATACCAGGAGACCGGATACATCTCCCTTTCCCCTATTTTCAAGACCTCTGGGGCGAGCTCTTGCCCCTCGTAGGACAGTCCTGCTGTAAAATGGTCTTCGCCTATCCCCAAGTCCGTCATATCGATTACCAGGAGTTCCAGCCGCTCGGGATGAAATGAATCAACAGCGGGAACCGTAAAGCGGAGCACTCCCTTGGCCCAGGCGCCGGCGCTGACCGCCACATATCCGGCATCCGGACAGGGCAGGGGAGGGGGATCAAGTTGCCGAATGGAGATTTGATTGATATTTCGAAACCGTTCCGGGGAATCGGGTGTTGGTTCAAAAGGAACAAATTCCAGAATGGTCTGTCCGTTTTGAACGATGCCGATTTCGAAAATGCCTATTCCTTCTTTTCCGCTCCCGAAACCCAACTGGGAGCATAGGTCATTTATCTCCCGGTACGTCTTCCACGGAAGCTCGTCATTACTCATCAGCCCCCTCATGATCCTATC
>JBBSAR010000207.1:0-7163 GCA_038252125.1 Desulfatiglandales bacterium | reverse complement strand
GTCAAGAGATTTTCACAATTTTTTTGAAAATATATTTTGTTCCACGTGGAACCTTTTTCCAGACTTGGCACGCTTTAAGCTTTAGCAATATTCATGCCAACATACGATTTTTCTTGACTTGGCACGCAATAAGCTTGCGAGTTTAGAGCTTTATTTCGCCAGGGTCCGGAGGCTGAACAGGCCCGACTTGTTAGATTCACGCGGGGCTGGAGCTACCGCTCCGTTTGCCAAAGCTCCGATGCGTCCCACAAGTATTTTTTAACCCGGCCTTTGTTGCTCATCGCGTCCACACCAAGTTTTCCAAATACGGCCGAAGCGTCACACGCTTGAACCTCGATGCAAGACGCTTTCACCCCACCGATCACGCCCCAGAATCTGCCTACGTCTTGATAATCGGCAGGAACTTTCTTTTGATGCGGCTTTGCAGCATGGCAAGCAGCATAACGCAAAGCTCCTTGCTCTTCCTCAATGACCTCGACAGCGCACCCGGCCCGGAGGTGTTTGACATCACCCGAGTTGACGATTTCAAACCACCAGGAAGAAAGCAATTCCTGATAAATTTTGACCGTGCGGAAAACTTTTTGCCCTTTGCCTTTGTGATTCCGTTTTTTTTCGATCAGCTTTCCGAGATCCCACAGCTTGAGCGACAGCAAAAGGTGGAAATGCGGCGCACCGCGCTTTTGGAACTCCAAAAACCAGACGCCTTGAATCCCCGGCCACTTGCGAAGTAAACGCTTGAGAAATGCACGAAGGTGCAGCTTGACCGTTTTACCGTCCTTTGACCAGTCAGCCGGATAGGTGAGAGTGACCATCGTTCCAAAGTCACAAGCAACATTCTTGACCGTATGCAAGAGACGATATCGGGATTTGTCAGTAAATTCAGTGATCGCTTGCCGCTTTCCGCCCATGCCATACCTGCCCGGCACGACGCCTCTAGGCAGTGACTTCAAAACAAGGACATCCCGGCGAAAGATTTTGACGTATGAAACGCTCATGTCGCGGGCGGATATGGAATGATTGACAAGCCGTGAAACAGCCAGAGCCGATGGGCGCGGCCTTGCAGGCCGCATCCCCTCGCGCACTGGCGTTTCATTCGACATCAGGCAACCTTCTTGGGGACCGCCTTGAAGTCCAAGCTGCCCAGGACGGCCACAACGTGACCGGCAACCGAGAGCTCTTTTGTCCGCTCGCCCTGTTCAATCCGCGTGATTGCCAGATCCACCACGGCATCCCGCAGAGACCCGACCGGCCCGGCTAGCTTATCGTCCTCGCGGATTTTGAGCTTGAGAGGCTGCAAAAGCCTTTCCTCGCCCTGTTCCCGATCCAGCACAACGAGACTCCGAGTCACCCCGGATTTACCCTCGAAAGCCCACGCTTTTGAGGTATCGTCTAACACATACGCGTGCATTTTCATTTTGTTTGTTTCCTTTTCTTGCCGGAACCCCCGGCCAGGTTGCCGTTACGGCCGTCCACATGGGACGAAATTGGTTTGACGAGGTCGGCCCGCCGGACTTCGGATGGATTGGCACCAGACGGGACACGATAAACGGTCAGAAATACCAGAAGTTCAGAGTCCTCCTGTTTTTTTCCTCGATTTCCAAAGAGCCAGGAAAACGGAGGAAAAGAACCGATCAGAGGAACGCCGCTGGTTTGATCGCTCGCGGTCAGGGTATGGATACCACCAATGACGGCAATCTGACCCTCGCGCAGTTCAAGCCGAGTAAAAAGTGACTGAGTGGAAATCGTAGGAATCGAATTACCGCCGATCACAGAGGAGCTCAAAATGTCACCGTTCGATTGTTTGACCAGGAGGGCGATGCTCCCCCCAGGAAGGCAGGTAGGGGTTACACCAAGCGAAAACTGGATAGTTTTGTAGGAAATGCTGGTTTGAGCATTGCCGACAGTTTGAGTAGTTACAGGGACGGGCACTTCCTGCCCGGACGAAAACCAAGCTTCCTGCCCAGATGTAGCCGCAAGAATAGGACGAGATTCAACTCGAAAGGTGCCCCGCCTAACATCTTGCGAACCTACCACAAGAAGCAAATCCCGAGCGGCTTGAATACTCCCCATAGTGAGAATACCGGTAAGAGGATTGAAGGCCAAAGAACCGACAGAGTCCGGAGCCGAAAGAACATCCTGCAACTTCCTCCAGACGCCAACATCGGACCCCTTGCTTTTCACGGTGCGCACAACAAGACCTTGCACCACCACCATTTCAGAAGAGTTGACGTCAAGCTGCCGAATCATATCAGCAGCCCCAGAAACTCCCTGGAGAGAATTACCCGAAAGAACAACAGCACCACCGAAAGGAGAAGGCCTCACAAGGACGTCCGGGATTCCGCCAATCAAGGAAGCCAAGAGCTCGGACACAGAAATGTTTTTGAGAGGCACGCCGAGATTGAAGACTTCTTTGCTTGCAATGGGAGGTGTATCCAATGGCGCACCCTCGAGCACAGAAGGCCGACCATGACCGACGACGCCCGAACCAGCAGGGGAGGAAACCCCACCCATACGCTCGCGAAGCTTCACAGCGTCAGATTCCGATTTATGGATCATCCACTTTGCAGCCAGCCCAGGCCCGTAGATGAATCCAAAGCAGGCCAACAGAGTCACAAGGCCTATCCCGACGTAGAGCCACCACACAGGCCAGCCTCGCGCAAACTTGCCCTTGTCTGCTGCTCCATGGGCAACGCTGGTATGATAACACTTGCCGATACCATCCCAATCAGGAACAAGCGTATGCTTTTCTTGGAGAGTCTGTGTCCCAGTGAATGGCTCCAGGTAGCTCTCGACTGTGAAATTCTTCCCTTTCGTCATGCCCCGAAACTTTTCCTTTCCGGCATTTCGGCAATAGGAATAGTCCTGAGTGACGGAACGCCATTGCTTATCCACATTAGGAACATGCTGAGTGATCCAAGTCACATCGTCCCCGAAGTGCCGATGCTGGGAAATGTACCAAAGCAACAACGGCCCGGTCGAAGCCCATTGCCGAGAGTTAAGGAACTTATGAAGCTCATCCAAAAAGTAATGAACTCCCGGCCCGAAAGAACCAACATCAGGCCGAACCCCCGCCTTGATGTCAGATTCTGGAATGGAAGGCAGAACGACGCCCCCGCCCCGATACCGCCAGAAATCAGACACTTTTTTTGCTTCGTCCGCCTTGGGATCATCTAAACGAGTCACCCGAGAAAAAACGTCTATATCGGACCGGCCCTTTTTTGCCAGGAAGTCTGCAATAAAGGTTTCATCCAATTCAAGATTAGTGACAATGTAACGATCGGAAGACGTTAGTTCGTCCAAAAGCAAGGTTACAGCATAGTAACTTTTCCCGCCTCCGGGTTTACCGGATATTGCACGTGACGCCATATTTTCAGCTTTCCGCTACTGGTTTTCTTAACAGCCGAACAATCCAAAAAATTAGCATCGCACCTGCAGTTGCAAGACCAAGAGAAAAGCCAGGACCTAGCATAGACTCATGAAAAGAACCGAGCGTTTGTAAAGTAAATAGATTCGTCAAAATGATATTGGGAGAAGAACGAAAATAATCATCCGAATCATAGATCCAGTTGGAAAAATCACTGCTCGATAAACCAACGTGGCAAAAAACATATCCGTTTTCATCTACATTTTCCTCCAAAGGGATATAAGTACTACAAGAGGGCAATACAAGATATGTACCAGTATGAACACTGATCCAAGCATAATACCCGCTGGAATTCTGCAATGACATTAGATCTTCGCCAGCTTGAACAGTGACAATGCAAAGAAAAAGAAGGGACAGAATTTTTTTCATGCTGATAACCAGGTTTTGACCGTCCGCCATGAAATGTATATGGGAACCCGACCGACAAGGAACCAGCAATACGTCACGATGCAAGTGATAATGTGAGACACAGGAACAAACCACAAGAGAAGCGTCATGGCCGCACCGAAAGCGGCAGATCCACCAGAACCATTAAACAAGGAGTTGCCAGCAGATAAAACGGCATCGGCAGAAGTGATCGGCAACCGAGTATTCAGACCCGTAGAAAGGGCCGTAGATATGACTGCTAGAGAGGTCACAATAAATGTGGCATAAACAGGGAAAACCAGCACACCGAAATTGAAACTACCGCCAAAGGTCAAGGCTTCGGCGGATGTCTGAATATCAGGCGGATCAGTTTGAGGAATTTTGCTCAGTTCTGTGACTGTTTGCCACATAAGCTTGTTGCATTCGATGAAAAGCAAAACAGACGCGCCCCAGGTGATGAAGGTGAAAATCCAATTTGCAACAATGACAACATTGCTGTTGGACGCCGGATCGAATTCCAAGACCCGCCCCATGCCGGTAATTCTCCAGAACGAGGAACCACCACCACGGGCAACAGAGGATTCCCCAGGATGGGAGGTTAGAGCATAATCAGGCGAGGAAGGCACTTTTCCCATGTAATAAGAAGCGGAATTATTCGGGTCAAATCCGAGAGGATTATTCCCAGGAGAAGCAGAAGGGGACGGAGATGGAGAAGGGGATTTTGCAGAATTCAGTTTTTCGAGTTCGGATGCCATTTTGCTCCCGAACATTACACGATCAGTATTCCCTTGACGCA
The DNA here is from genome assembly GCA_038252125.1 of Desulfatiglandales bacterium. Classification (GTDB taxonomy): domain Bacteria; phylum Desulfobacterota; class DSM-4660; order Desulfatiglandales; family Desulfatiglandaceae; genus DUZB01. Next base: position 2,577 of record JBBSAR010000207.1, on the reverse strand, counting down.
GAAGATTCTTCACATCAGTCAGATCAACTTGGGATTGATTTGATGGATCGGCAGCTACGAAGATACCACCAGCCCCAGGACCATTAATTGTCCTAACAGCGTAAGAAGTCCCCGTTGCACCAGACGTTGCAATAACAGTACCAATATTCCCGCCAGAATATTGGTTGACAGGGTTAGATGCGCCCGCACTGTTAACAGAGGTGCCAACCCTAGTCCGATCAATAGGCAAGGTGGCCGGAACAGTAGCGGTTTGGCCTGCAGGGTTATAACCGGGAAGAGTGCCGGAAGATTCATTTCCAACGTAAACGGCAACAGGCGTTCCGCCTCTTTCAACGGTATCGAAATATGTGACGCTCTGTGTGTAGGACATGCCGCAGGCATCACCGGGAAGGAACAATCCCCAGTTGCCAGCGGAATCAACATTTGCCATGAAATCCCGGCCATCTTGTAGGCTAACTTTGGCAATGCCGGACATGCCAGAAGGCAGAAGCCCAACATTGCCTTGCATCATAATGGCCTCCAGATCAGTGGCCGGGTCAGGGGTAGGCGTCGGGGTAGGCGTCGGGCTCGGCGAAGGTGAAGCAGTGGGAGAAGGAGTTGGGGAGGGCGAAGGAGTGGGCGAAGGACTAGGAGAAGGATATCCGCCCGGATAGCTCCAAAGCGGACCACCATCCACACTACCGGCCAACCAGGCAGCTTCACCCGCCATGCTGGTAGAACCACCAGAATCGAGAGCCTGGGAGGAGTACGGTGAGCCATTATAGAAAATAGTAACAGTCACAGCATGACCCGTGTCGTTGAGATAATACAAAGTACCAACGTTCTGGTGGGGCGGGCTCAGAGTGGTCATCCAAAAATCGCCAAAAGCAGAACCGTAGGACAGCCAAAAGACGAGCAAGAAGACGAGTTTATGAGATGATTTGTTCATCGGAAAAGAAAGGCCAAAACAAACATCACGAAGGCAGGCAAACAGAACCCGGCCAGGCCACACCCAACGATAAAAAGAGCGTCCCTCATAAGTGCCAGCGGGTTAAGGCAAAAATGATTATCACCGGAATCAAGAAACCGGTCAGAAGTTCAGCCATGGATTGGAGTTGTTGCATAAATCAAAAATTGGTGCCGGATTAAACGCTCCGGCAGCGCATAAAGACGGATCAAACGCAAGGACTACTTGCGTTTGACCATCTTCACGAGAGAAACCAGGATTCCGAAGGACACTGCACCGATCACGATCGGGTAAATCGTGGTCAGCAAAGCCCCCGCAGAAGTAACGATCGATGCGACATCGACCGGATCAGTTCCGAGCAGAAGATTAAACATGTTATTTTTCACCCCCTTTATTTTCCGAATGGAAAATTTCCTCAATGTCGCCAGAATCAAGACCGCAGACATCGACAAAATCGTCCACAGCTTTGGCCAGGTTGCGGAACCACTTCATCCGAACAATCCGCCGCGCGTCGTAGCGTTTGACGAGGAACCGCTTTCCTTCCCGCCGAAGTTCGGTCCAATGATCAGTTGTGGCCCGCAGTGCAATGGTTTTCATGATTTCAAAAAATAACGACGGGAACCGCTGGACGTGCGACCAACGGCCCCGCCGTCTTCACCAGTCGCGACCGGCGAAGAAATTGTTTGTTTGCAACGAAGAAATTTTGACCATTTCGGAAAACAATCCCGGCAAATGCACTCTTTCCGACCAGGCTGAGAAATGATCCAAGACCGAGTTTTCTCGCCGCAGTGAAGGCATTCAAACCAATCTTTGGTCCAGTGAGTTTCCGGGTAGGTGGAAAGAGGCACACCCTCCTTGTCTATCTCAGGCAACTCGATTCCAGCTTTGCGCAAAATCGCGCAATCGCTTTTACCGTTGAGCAAGCGCAAAAAGCGAGTACGCCAAGGTTCAACGCTCACGGCTGTTTGATCCGAAAGTGCGCACGAATCCAACTTGCTCGGTTGTTGAGAGTGGACGGTCGCAGCCTTTGGAACAGACGGCCCCGCGAAGCTGGCGTTTTCGCCCTCCAACCCTTGCGGCTCCGTGCGTAACAACATCGCGCCGCCCAGGGCCGAGGGGACCAAACAGGACTTCATGCCGCCTCCTTCCGGACCTCCAGGACTTCCACGCGATCACCAGCGCAAAGCCAAAAGGTGTCCCCAGGCTTACCAAGCCCCAACGATCCACCTGACCAACGATTCGCAAAAAGCAGCCGGACCGCATGGCGGTTATTCGCGGAAACTTGCCCGGTCTTCACGAACACTTGGCCGAAAATGTCACGGACAAGAGACCCAGGGCAAACCCGGAAAAGTTGCTGGCCGGAATCAGAAGCGCGAGAGCCTTCTGCCGTTTTTTGAGTTGAGCACGTTTTCATCACGTGCCCATTCAACTATACACTCCATATATGGTCAAGAGATTTTCACAATTTTTTTGAAAATATATTTTATTCCACGTGAAACCTTTTTCCCATGGTCGGCTTCATTGCCAAAGCTCCGATGCGTCCCACAAGTATTTTTTCACCCTGCCTTTGTTGCTCATCGCGCCAACGCCGACCTTGGAGAAAATGGCCGCAGCGTCACACGCTTGAACCT
>JBBSAR010000206.1:0-7168 GCA_038252125.1 Desulfatiglandales bacterium | reverse complement strand
TTGCTTTGCCCTCTGCTGTCCGGCTGATTGCTTTGCCCTCTGCTGTCCGGCTGATTGCTTTGCCCTCTGCTGTCCGGCTGATTATTATTGAGGGTTTTGCTTTGCCCTCTGCCAACGGGAACAGGCCTCTCAACATTGGTATCCACCCTGTAATCAGTAGATCTCCTTTGTACAGGTTCCACACTGGGATTTGGTTTGGGGGTTTTGTAATGGTTGGGCGGTGCTTTTTTGACGTCAACCCGATCGACCGGTTTTGCCGCAATGGGCGACTTAGGTAATCTCACCTTGTTCGGCACAGTCCTCTGCGAAGACCCTGCCGTCGGTTGGGCCAACTTTTGGGTTTCAATTTTTTGTCGCTTATCGATGTAATTGCGCACTTCTTTCCCCTGCCGATCAATTTGCGTGCGCTCTTTTTGGCTTACCGGTTGATATCCTGTCGGACTCTTTCCGTTTCTCTTTACAGTCGGAAAGGGCGCTACAATTTTGCCGGCAGCGGCTTTTTGAAGCGCAACGTTAGCCCCGGGTTTTCGCACGTCGTACAGTTGTCGGGGTGGTCGGGTTTCCACATGGTTGCGACGTTCCTGATACGTCGCCTGTAAACGGTTTTCCCAATTGCGATCATTACGATGCTCCCAACGCTGATGGGCATAAATCGGGTCGTAACCGTGTCGCTTCACATGGGGAGAAAACCATGGGTATATGCCTTTCCGATAATAACCGGGCGCATAATAGTCCCCAAAATAGTAATGGTGATAGCGTGGGCGTAAAAAGATCAGATCGGAGAAAACACCCAGATTAATTATAAATGAGGGTGTGAAATAGAATCCAGGCATCACGGATACACCAAAGGAGAAGGAAACCGGGGCAAACAACACCCCTCGATGACTAATAGAAAAATCCCAGTAGCCGCCGACAAAAATATAGCCGCGGGGGGTCCATACGTAATGGGCGGGGCTCCAAATCCAGTCCGGCTGCATGACTGCCCAATAGCCCGGCCGCCAGGCATATCGCCCCTGAAACCATACCCAACTCCCGGGAATCCAGCCATGGTTTGGTGAAGGCGCACCTATGTTCGGTCCCACTTCAACCGATTCGGGCGGTTCGGGCAGGTACTCCGTGTCGCTTGCCTTATCAAGTGCCCAGTATCCGGAAACCCATTGAAACTCCCTGCCGGACTGAAACCAATAACCCGGAACCCATTGCCGATCCGGAGGAACAGCCCGCCAGACGCCGCTCAACCAGATGAAATCGGCTCTATCATCATCCCAGGCCCAGTACCCTGGAATCCAGTCAACATCGCCCTCAGGTTTTTGTTCTGGAGGAATTTCCCTGATGTCATCGGGTGGTGCTTTCGGAACAATGATTCCCGGCTCAGGATCGAATTGAATGGTTTCGGCAAATGCCTCGTGGATGGGCCCGTATGTGAGCACGTCCACTCCTTCCTCAGGATCTGTCGCATTTTTCTGGGCAGACACGGCCGGCAATACGCCGAATCCAACCCATAGAAAGATCAGGGCCCCAAACGTGCGGATAAAATTACCCAAAGGCTGTTTCATGTTTTTCTCCCTTCTCATTTAAGGACTGTAAAGTTCAACACATTAAGTCAATCTCAAAGCTGCGCTTGAGAATTCAGGTTTGTAGCAACGCCTTGTCACAGCCATACGCCCATTTTTTGCTTCTCTCCTATCGTGACCGGGATCATGATTATTGCCATGCAAGCAGCCTGCCAACAAGCGAATGGACATTAGAAGTGTGAAATATTCCTTTAATAACAGTTGGATAAATTAATGGCGGAGGACAGCGGAAAACTATTGGATGATTCGTTTGGCCTCACTATATGGAGGTTCCGCCAAATATTGAGGCCAGGCAAGTGATTTAAACCTTGTTTAGGCTTTTCTCTCCTTCATATAACAATTTGTTATTTAAGGATGAATCAAAACTCTTCTCTTTTTCCGCTTCTTGGCAGGATAGTTGCAGATATAATTTCCATGTTCCTGGTCACCATATGAATGAAAAAGTCGTGGGAAAGAATCCGTCCATCAGGGTGGAAATCGAGGGGAATACGGACAACATCGGGACAGCAGCGAACAACATGAAGATCTTTTTGAAAAGAGCTGAGGACGGAATCTTCCATGGTTAAAAGGGAAATACAGGAAAGATAATGAATGCCATTATGAAGAATGATAATACCTTAGAAAACAGCATAGAACTCCGGAAAAAGGCTGAAGATGTTCTGGAGCGGGGGCATGATGCCGATGAAGACCTGGCAGACATGTCGCCTCAAGACATAGCCAAGCTGGTCCACGAGCTTCAAGTGCATCAGATAGAACTGAAAATGCAAAACGATGAACTGCGACGTATTCAAATAGAGCATGAAAAGACAAAGGACCTCTACGTGCATCTTTACGACTTTGCACCGACGGCCTATTTTACGGTCAGTGACGAGGGTGTGGTTGAGGCGGCGAATCTGACGGCGGCGACCTTGATGGAGAGACAGCGTGCGGATATCGTGGGCCGGATGTTCACCCGGTTTGTCTTGCGTGAAGACCAGGATACCTGGTATTTTCACAGAAAACATATTTTGGAAACCGGAGATTTTCAATCATTCCCGCTACGGTTGCTAAAAAGGGACGGTGAAGCGTTTTACGTCGAACTTCAATGCATACGGGTTAACAACCACGATAACGAACCCACCCGGATCAGAATCTCCGCCGTTGATATTACCGAGCGAAAACAGATGGAGGAGGTGCTCCAAAAAGCCCATGATGAACTCGAAACGCGTGTTCAAGAGCGAACGGCCGAGTTGGAGATCAAAAATACGGAACTCCGGGACTTTACCTTTATTGCATCCCATGATCTTCGGGAACCGTTAAGAAAGGTTCGAACCTTCGGGGACATGTTGGCTGCGCAATCTGAAGACTTTTTAGGTGAAGTTTCAATGGATTACATACGGCGCATGCAGGGTGCGGCGGAAAGGATGCAAAACCTTCTTGATTCTCTTCTCATCTATTCTCGCGTGAGCACCGAGATTCGGCCGATAGAGAGTACGGATCTTCGGAAAACCGTTGAACAGGCGTTGTCCAACCTGGAACTTATAATCGAAGAAAAAGATGCCCGCGTGGAGGTAGGCGAATTGCCAACGGTGGAAGTCGACCGGATGCAGATGGTTCAGGTTTTCCAGAATCTGATCGGAAATGCGTTGAAATTCCAAAGAGAAAACGAAATTCCACGGATTAAAATCTACACACGGAAAACAAGAGACGGAGACGGCGCCTCTGAGATCTGTGTGCAGGACAATGGCATTGGATTTGAAGAAAAATATCTTGATAAAATTTTCTTGCCATTCCAGAGGCTTCATGGCCGAGACAGCCATTACCAGGGAATAGGAATGGGGCTGGCGATTTGTAAAAAGATTGTGGAGCGGCACGATGGTAAAATCACCGCGAGTAGCGGATTGGATAAGGGCAGCATCTTTACGGTGAGGCTGCCTGTAAAGTACGCACATGGAAGGACGTAAAGACCATGCCGACAAAAAAGAAAAATGCAACGCCCGCCAATGGAAATTCTTTGAAAAAGGTCGAACAAAAGAAAAAACCAGGAGATGCTGCCGGCTTCCCCATCGTTGGGATCGGCGCCTCAGCCGGTGGATTGGAAACCCTCAATGTCTTTTTTTCCATCATGCCGCCGGACTGCGACATGGCCTTTGTGGTCATCCAGCATCTGAGCCCGCAACACAAAAGCATTATGGCATCGCTCGTGGGCAAACACACCCGGATGAACGTGGAAGAGATGGCAGACGGCTCAGAAATCAAACCCAACCATGTCTATCTGAATCCACCGGGCAAGAACGTGGCCGTTTTCAACCGCCGCCTTCACCTGATGGAACCGGTAAAAAGCAGCTCTATCAACATGCCCATTGATTTCTTTTTCAGATCGCTTTCCGAAGACCAGAATGAAAAAGCCATCGCCATCATTTTGTCGGGAACGGCATCGGACGGAACCCTTGGGATCAGGGCCATCAAGGGCGAAGGCGGCATGGTGATCGTCCAGAATCCCGATACCGCAAAATATGACGGCATGCCCAGAAGCGCCATTGAGACCGGACTTGTCGATTTCATTGTTCCGGTAGAAAAGATGCCGGAAACGTTAATCCATTATGTCAAACACCCTTTTCTTGATTCATTGGATAAAATCAAACTCAATGACGCCCCATCCAAACACCAGATGCAGAAAATTTTCGGGTTGATTCGCAGTGCAACGGGCCACGATTTTTCCCATTACAAACCGAGCACCATTGCGCGTCGCATTGAACGCCGGCTGGCGGTCCACCAGATAAAAACGCTGTCCGATTACATCCTCTATCTCCAGAAAAATCGCGACGAGATTGATGTGCTTTTCAGGAATATGCTCATCGGGGTAACCAGCTTCTTCAGGGACCCGGAAGCCTATGACCTGCTTGCCGAACAAGTGCTGCCCGGGCTGTTGAGCCAAAAAGAGCGGGATGCGAAGATCCGTTTCTGGGTTCCGGGCTGCTCCACCGGTGAAGAAGCCTACTCTCTGGGCATGATCCTTTCCGAAGTGATGGACGCCGTCAAAAAATCTTTTTCTATTCATATCTTTGCCACGGATATCGATGCAAATGCCCTGAATATCGCCCGCAAGGGGGTCTATCCGGAAGGTATCGGCGCGAGTGTTTCCAAAAAGCGTCTAAACCGGTTCTTCATAAAAGAATCGGGGGTTTTCAAGGTCAACAAACAGGTTCGCGACATGGTCGTTTTTTCCCTTCAAAATATCATAAAAGATCCCCCCTTTTCCCGGCTTGACCTGGTCAGCTGCAGAAACATGATGATTTACATGGACAGTGTCCTGCAGAAAAAGATCCTTCCCCTGTTTCATTATACCTTGAACCCCGGCGGCATTCTCTTTTTGGGCACATCCGAAAGCATCGGTGAGCACACCGATCTTTTTCACCCGATCAATTCCAAATGGAAGATCTTTGAATGTAGGAAAAGGGTTGAGGGTTCCATTATCGCTTCTTCCGGCGAAATGAATACCCCCGCTTTGCAGACAGCCCAATTCGATGCGAAAGACGACCTGCCGGAAGGCGATTCGGTCCGGGCAATGGCTGAAAGGGCAATTTTTGAAGAGTATGCACCCGCCGGCGTTCTGATTAATGATAAATATGAGATCCTGCATTTTGTGGGTAAAACGGACGGATTTCTGATGCAGCCCTCGGGCAAACCCAGCTTCAATGTCCTGAATATGGCCCGCGAGGACCTGAAAGCACCGCTGCTTACAGCGCTTCATAAAGCGGTCCGGGAAAAAGCGAACGCATTTTTAAAGAACATTCGTATCGCACATAACGGCGAGTTCTGCATTGTCGATCTCTTCGTCAAACATATTCGCCCCGGCTTTCTGCTCGTCATATTTGAAGATAAAACGCCGGAAGAGGCCGTGGCTAAGGAACCGTCCAGTCCACTCGAAACAAAAAAGCCGGATAGGGACGTGCAACATCTCGAACAGGAACTGCAATCGACCCGGGAATATCTTCAGGCAACCATCGAGGAATTGGAAACCTCCAATGAGGAACTCAAATCCACCAATGAAGAGCTGCAATCGGTCAACGAGGAACTTCAAAGCACCAACGAAGAGTTGGAGACGTCCAAGGAGGAGCTGCAATCCACCAATGAGGAGTTGATCACCGTGAATGCGGAGCTGCAAAACAAAGTGGAGGAATATTCGAGGGCCATTAATGACATGCACAATCTTCTGGCCTCGACCGAAATCGCCACCCTGTTTTTAGACACCGACCTTTGCATTAAAGGCTACACGCCTGCCGCCGCCAAAATCGTCAGTTTGATTCAAACCGATATGGGCAGGCCGCTCAGCGACCTTAAAAACCGGTTTCCGGATGTCGATTTGGTGGGTCTGGCTAAAAAAGTCCTCAAAGACCTCAATACCGTAGAGATGGAAATTCTTTCAAACGATTCGATCTGGTACGCCCTTAAAATCCTACCTTACCGGACCACCGCTAATGTCATTGACGGGGTGGTGATGACTTTTGTTGATGTGGACAATGTCAAGCAGGCGAATAAGATTAGGCGTTTGGCCACTGTTCTGGAAGACGCCAATGATGCCATAGCCGTGCTTGACTTGAAAGGGAGGATTCTTACCTGGAACAAGGGGGCGGAGCACCTATACGGGTGGGCCGAATCTGAAGCTCTTCAAATGAATTATTCGGACTTTGCTCCAAAGGACCGCAAGAACGAGTTTGGCGAAATTCTCCATAAGCTGATGGAAGGTTCGACCTTAAAATCGTTCAAGACCCGAAGGATGACAAAAGAGGGAAATATTTTGAACACCTGGTTGACCGCCAGCATGTTATCCAATGATAACGGCCGGTTTGTTGAGATAGCGATCACGGAGCGTGATCTGGCCTGGTTGGCCGAGACCGAGGAGATCTGAGAATGGAGCAGGTTCTCGGCAGAGGCGTTGGACAGGGTCCTTTTCGCCGCGGACCGAACAATTAAGAAAAAAGGCAATTCTTCCGTGACCCACATTGTTCCAAATAATCAGATCACCCTGTTGCAGAACGGCGAGGCATATTTTCCGGCGCTCGAAGCGGCACTGGACGCGGCGACGTACGAAATTTATCTGGAAAGCTATATTTTCAAAAATGACAATACCGGACGACGCATCACGGAAGCGCTCAGGCGGGCGGCCCTTCGTGGGGTAAAAACCCACGTTCTGATCGATGGGTTCGGCTCCAATGGTCTGCCGAAAACCATGGTCGAATTCCTTGAGGCGGCCGGCGTAATGGTGCTCAAGTTCCGGCCCAAGACATCGCCCTGGACGCTTAAGCGACACAGATTGCGCCGCTTACACAGGAAAATAGTGGTCGTGGACCAAAAGATTGCATTTGTGGGAGGCATAAACATTGTTGACGACATGGATATGCCTAATGAAACATGGCCTCGTTATGATTATGCCGTACGTGTGGAAGGGCCGCTGGTAAAAGAAATTCATGATTCCGCACGCCGGGTGTGGAGGCGAGTGGCATGGACCCGCTTTCGTATCGGCTGGGGCCGAGACAACGACAGACCCGCTTTTCCAATCGAACCGGGGGGGCATATGGCCGCGGCTTTTCTGGTACGGAATAACATCCACC
>JBBSAR010000205.1:0-7221 GCA_038252125.1 Desulfatiglandales bacterium | reverse complement strand
ATGCAGGACGTGAAGCACATCAGCCACGCTGGCGAGTAATTAAGTGAAGGCCGTATGATGTAGCAAAGAAGTGGGTACTCCGCAAAAGGGGCGCCCACTTCAAACCAGAAGACAACAAGGAGGGGGATTCGGTGCGAAAAGAAGGCAAATGGAAAAAAGCAGTCTAAATTCAAAAGGAGAAGCAAGAATGAAAAAGACATGGAACGGTTTGAAATGGATGGTGATAACGATTATCTTGTCCGTGTTTTTAGTGAGTTGCGCAGCGCTTCAGAAAAATGACGTTACGGATGTGGAAGGGCTGCTCACGCAGGCGGGTTTCAAGAAAATGGTAGCGGATACTCCGCGGAAACTCGCCCATCTGAAAACGCTGCCGCAGCGGAAATTCAGCCGTCATAACCGGGATGGCAAGATCTATGTTATTTATGCGGACGATACTGACTGCAAGTGCCTTTATTATGGAAGCGAAACCGACTTAAATCATTACCGCGATCTGGAAAGGCAGCAGGATGCGAACCCCATCGAGATGGACCGGCCCGGGATCGTAACCGGAGAAGACTGGTCCCGTGCGCCCTGGGGGCCGTTTGATTAGGTGAGCCACGAAACCTATCGGGAGCATCCGCAGTTTCTGACATCTGCGGCTAAAGCCGCACCTACATCGATTTTTCGGATTTGGATCGTATGTTGTAGGTGCGAATTCATTCGCACAAAGACCATTGAACACCTCTTCTGTCAGAAACTACGGATGCTCCCAAGAAGAGTGATACTACCGATACGGAAACTCGTACTTGTTAAGATGAGTATAGTTGGATTTGGATAAAACGGTTTGTAAGCGTGCGCGTGATTGGGGCGATTCATGAAAACAAAACTGACAATCGTGGCATTGTTGGCCCTGCCGGCAATCCTTCTTGGCCTGCCTGAAACTCAACCACTCGCGGCTGCCGCCCAAAAGGAATCTGTTCAAAGCACCGGTACCTCTACCAACAACTATACCGGATCGGTGAGTTGCCGAAAATGCCATGAGAAATTCTACCGGTTGTGGGCCCCTTCGCACCATGGGCTGGCCATGCAGCCCTTCACGGCTGAGCTGGCTCAAAATAAACTTTCACCTCAAACAAAAGATGTCATCATCGGCGACTACCGATATCGGGTGGAAATAGCCGGTAAAAAAGGCTGGGTCATTGAACGAGGCCCTCAGGAAGAAAAGAAATACAAGATCAACCACGTGATGGGGGGGAAAAATGTCTATTATTTCCTGACCACCCTGGATCGCGGACGGCTTCAGACCCTGCCCCTGGCTTATGATGTGAACAAACGGGAATGGTTTGACATGGCGAAGAGCGGTGTTCGCCATTTCCCGGGTCAAAGTGACGAACCGATTCACTGGAAAGACCGGCAGTATACCTTCAACACGTCCTGCTACGGATGCCACGTGAGCCAGGTTTCCACCAATTATGATCTGAGGAAGGACACTTACCAAACCGTATGGAAAGAGCCGGGCATCAACTGCGAAACCTGCCACGGCCCCGCCGAGGAACATGTACGCGTGTGCGAAGCAGCACCGAAAGGAACTATTCCAAAAGATCTTAAGATGATCCGCGGCGGCCGGGATTTCACTAAAGCGCAAAACAACACGGCATGCGCCAGTTGTCATGCCAAGGCGATTGTTCTCACAAACACTTTTCAGCCTGGAGAACGGTTTTTCGATCATTTCGGGCTGGTGACCCTTGAAAACCCAGATTACTACCCGGACGGCCGCGACCTTGGCGAAAACTACACCTATACTACCTGGATCATGAGCCCCTGCGTCAAGTCGGGCCGGCTCGATTGCCTCTTCTGCCACACCTCAAGCGGCCGGTACCGATTTAAAGAAGACGCAAAAGCCAACCAGGCCTGCATGCCCTGCCACCGGGACAAGGTGGATAACCCCACCGAACATACGCATCACAAGGCTGATGGTCCCGGAGGAAAATGCATTTCCTGTCACATGCCCACCACGGAATTTGCGCGAATGCACAGGACCGACCATTCCATGCTGCCACCGGCGCCGGCGGCCACAATCGCTTTTCAGTCCCCAAATGCCTGTAATTTGTGCCATCAGGACAAGACTCCCCAATGGGCCGACCAGTGGGTTCGAAAATGGCGGAAGCGGGACTATCAGGCTGTGGTGCTCCACAGGGGCGGATTGATTCAGGCTGCAAGAGCAGGCGACTGGCGCAGGCTGCCGGAAATGCTGGACTATGTAACTAACCGGGATCGTGATATTGTGTTTGCCGCCTCTCTCATTCACCTTGTTGGAAACTCAGGCGACCCACGGGTGGTTCCCGTTTTGATCGAGGCAAGCCGGGATCCCTCACCGCTCATCCGTGCCGCTGCCGTGGAAGCACTGCAGGCGGCGCCTACAAAAGAAACGGCTCAAGCGCTGGTTGCGGCCAGCGGAGATTCCTACCGCATGGTCCGCATCCACGCCGCTGCATCCCTGGCCGGTTTTCCGGAACTCCCCTTGACGGATGCCGAAAAAAAGCGTGTGGATACCGCAACCCGGGAATACCTGGACTCCATGCTCTCCCGCCCGGACCAGTGGAGCTCCCATTACAATCTGGGCAATTATTATCTCGTTCGCAATGAATTCAAACCGGCCATTTCAGCCTATGAGACAGCGCTTAAGATGGAACCACGTGCCGTTCTGGCCATGGTTAACCAGGCCATGGCCTATGCGCGGATGGGAGACACCCAAAATGCCCACGAGAAGCTCAAAAAGGCAATTAAAACCGCGCCTGACAGCGCCGTGGTGAATTTCAATCTGGCCCTTGTGGAAGCACAGGAAAATGATCTTGAAGGAGCGGAGAAACACTTGAGAAGAGCACTTGAGGCTGATCCGAAAATGGCTGAGGCTGCTTACAACCTGTGCGTGATTCTATCGAAGGACCACATGGACGAGGCCGTTGACTACTGCCGGAAGGCAGTGGAAATTCGGCCGGACCAGCCCCGTTACGCCTACACCCTTGCCTACTACCAACAACAGAAGGGCGATTTCGTGGGGGCGACCAAAGTATTGGAACGTCTCCTTGCTGCATACCCCTCTTATGCGAACGGATACCTGCTGATGGGGGGTATCCATGAGAAACAGGGGAAACCGGAAGAAGCCATCAAAACTTATAGCAGGGGGCTTATTGCAGAAGGAATACCGGAGCGCTACCGGATTCAGATGAAACTTCGTATGGAAGCTTTGAAGCAAGAGGATCAATAAAAAGAACCCATACGTTGTGATCCGGCGCTTAGGATTTCGAACCCCTTAAGACCCAGGGAGGGAATAGAATTGGTCCCTATCCATATTAAAATGAACGTGCGTTCCGAAAAACGCAAGGAGCTTTTGCAGACCTTGAAATCGATTGTTCCGCAAGTGAGAACGGAGAAAGGATGTGTGAGTTCAGACTTGTATCACAATGACGAGAATGAAAATGATATCTTGCTGGTTGAAGCGTGGGAGACTCGGAACGAATTGGACGACCATCTCCGGTCAGGAAGTTTCATGGTACTGATGGGCGCAAGGCTTCTTCTGACCCGGCCGCCGGAAGTCATGATTTGTGCGGTTTCGGAAGAATCGGCAAATTTGTTGTGACGGCTTCGGGGGACCGGGTGGCTTTCATCGTGTACGGTGCATGACCGCAATGACCATAAACGCATAAAATAAAAGAAGGAATTTAGAAGAAAATGAAATTTTTCAAAAGGCATTCCGGCGGCTGCGATTAGGGCAAGTGCGGCGGTTGTGAGATCAAGGGCTCGGAAAAAACGACAGAAGGCCGTAAACCAAATCGGGTGAAGGGGAGGGAACCATGAAAAACACTTTAATCAAATTCTCAGCGCGGATGGCGTTTTTCAGTTACTGGCTGAAAAAAGGCCCGATCCTACTCCTCGTCCTTGTCTGGTCCGTTGCCCCGGCAGCAGCAGCCGACGATGCTCTGCCGTCCTGGAACGACGGGCCGGCCAAGCAAGCGATCCTCAACTTCGTGCAGACCACGACGGACCCGTCGAGCCCGAACTTCGTGTCGCCGGCGGAGCGCATCGCCACCTTCGACCAGGACGGGACCTTGTGGGTTTCGCACCCGATGTACGCGCAGGTGGTCTACTGCTTGGACCGGGTGCCGGCGGTCGTTAAGGCAAAGCCGGAACTCGCCAAGGTGGAGCCGTTCAAGACCGTACTGTCAGGCAAACGCGCAGCGATCGCTAAGCTCTCGATGGATGACCTTTTCAAGATCCTCGCCGCCACGCTCACCGGCATGAGCGTCGACGAGTTCAGAGCCGAGGCAAAGAAGTGGCTTGAAACTTCCAGGCACCCGCGCTGGAAGCGACTCCACACCGAACTCACCTATCTGCCCATGCAGGAGCTGCTGAAGTACCTCCGTGCTAACAGTTACAAGACTTACATCGTCACCGGCGGCGGGCAGGACTTTGTGCGCCTGTACTCCGAGCGGGTCTACGGCATCCCGCCCGAGCAGGTGGTCGGCACCGCCAGCGAGACCAAATACGGTTACGAAAAGGACGGCAAGCCGTTTCTCACCAAGGAGCCAAAGCTGCTCCTGGACAACAACAATGCCGGCAAGCCCGAGGGCATCCACTTGATGATCGGACGCCGGCCATACGCTGCATTTGGCAACTCGACCGGCGACCGTCAGATGCTGGAGTACACGAAGGTGGGCGATGGCGCACGGCTCGCAATGCTTTTGCTGCACGACGATTCCGAACGCGAGTATGCGTATGGGCCGGCCCAGGGGCTGCCCGACACCAACGTCGGCACCTTCACCCAGGCGCTGTACGACGAGGCGAAGAAGCAGGGCTGGGTCGTTATCAGTATGAAGAAAGATTGGGCGCGTATTTTTGCGTTTTATAATTAACCCGGTTTAAACGGTATTATAAAGGAGACCATAATGAAAAGACGATGTAGGCAAATAAGGTTTGTCCTGTATGCGGGCATGGTGATGTTAATGATGGGTTTGGGTTTGACGGGTTTCGCGGCGTCAGCCCTTGCCGCCGATAAGCCCAACATCCTGGTCATCTTCGGCGACGATGTCGGCATGTGGAACGTCGGCGCTTACACACACGGCATGATGGGCCATACACCCAACATCGACCGGATTGCCAAGGAGGGGATGCTCTTCACGGACCATTACGCCCAGCCGAGTTGCACGGCCGGACGCGCGGCGTTTATCACCGGGCAGATGCCGATCCGCACGGGGATGACGACAATCGGTATTCCCGGCTCGACACTGGGGCTTCAGAAGGAGGACCCCACCCTGGCCGAAGTGCTGAAGCCGCTCGGCTACACCGCCGGTCAATTCGGCAAGAACCATCTCGGCGACCGCAACGAGTTTCTGCCGACGGTGCACGGATTTGACGAGTTCTACGGCAATCTCTATCACCTCAATGCCGAGGAGGAACCCGAGCAGCTCGACTACCCCGGCGTGAAGAACCCGGCCTTCAAGGAAAAGTTCGGGCCGCGCGGTGTGCTGCACTGTTGGGCGACCGACAAAGACGACCCGACCGAAGATCCCAAATTCGGCCGGATGGGCAAGCAACGCTGCGAGAACACCGGGCCGCTTACCCGCGAGCGTATGAAGACCGTGGACGCCGAGTTCTTGAAAGCCGCCGAAAATTTCATCGAGCGCAGCGTCAAGGCCGACAAACCTTTTTTCGTCTGGTTCAATCCCACCCGGATGCACATCTGGACGCACGTTCCCCGGGAGTACATCCAAAAGGCCGTGGATGAAGGGCGCCCCGAAATCGATGTTTACCGGGCCGGCATGATTCAGCACGACGAACAGGTCGGTCAGCTATTGAAGAAACTGGACGACCTCGGGATTGCCGACAACACCATCGTGGTCTATTCCACCGACAACGGTTATGAGCTGCTGTACTGGCCGGACGGTGGGTATTCACCCTTCCGGGGCGAAAAAGGCACCACCTGGGAAGGCGGCGTGCGCGTTCCTCTCGTTGTGCGCTGGCCCGGCAAGATTCCGGCCGGCAGTGCCGCAAACGGGATCCAGAGCCACGAGGACCTGTTCGTGACGCTCGCTGCCGCCGCCGGCGCAGTGAACATCAAGGAGGAGCTGCTCAAGGGCAAGAAGATCGGCGAGATGACCTACAAGGTGCACCTCGACGGATACAACAACCTGGATCTCTGGACCGGCAAGAGCGAAAAGTCGGCCCGCAACCGCTATTTTTACTATGACGAGTCGGATCTGACCGGTGTGCGGGTCGGCGACTGGAAGATGTCCTTCGCGGTCAAGGAAGAAGGCCTCTGGTGGGACCCACTGGTCTACCCGCGGGTGCCCTACCTATTTAATCTGCGCATGGACCCCATGGAACTTTTCGATCCGCATTCGCCCGAATGGGGCTACATGGGTCGCAAGCTCTTCGCCGAGAAACTGTGGACCTTGATCCCGGCCAATGGGATTATCGCCGAACATATCAAAAGCTTGCAGGAGTGGCCGCCAAGACAGCGCGCAGAGTCTCTGAGCATGCAAAAGGCCATGGAGACCTTGATGCAGACTATCGAAAGATCACCGGGCGGTATGCAGTAGCCGGAGCGGCATGGTATAGGGAATTTCAGAAATTTATTTCGATTGGACGTTTTTTAAAATCCCCCTAACAAAAATAAATGATATAATTTGGAAGGGCTGTAAATTCTTGTTTGTTATTCACTCCAAAAAACGAAAAGAAGATATCTTTTGAAGGCATGTTATTTGCTTCAAATATTTCTAAAACATCAGGTGGCGGATAGTGAGATGAGCCACGTAGGTCATTATCGACGAGTTATCGGAGATTTTCAGATTGCACAATATGTTATAGACACCCCGATAACATGTTGATGTAAATTGTGGCCAATCTCAAGCATCTCTCAATCTCTTTCAGTGGGACACTAACTACTTCTGAAACCCCTGAAATATTTTTCGATCCAACATTCATTTTTGTCAGTATTTTTAAATTCTGGCGGAAAAAGCACCGGAGATTTTGGCTCAATCATGGGACGCCATCAACCTGACGCATCTGCTATATATCACACCATTTCAATACGTTGTGATAAAAACTCATTATCTCATTCGTTGCATGGTTAAAATTGCCTTCTACGAGATGACAAAAAATACCACATCTTGTGGTCGAACCCTTTTCAGACTGTTAATCCAATAGTGAAGTTTACCTGCTATGTGGATAGTCAAGTCATTT
>JBBSAR010000204.1:0-7222 GCA_038252125.1 Desulfatiglandales bacterium | reverse complement strand
CACTTCCGGACATAATCTTTTTGATTCAGGGATTTCCGTATCCTTCTGCTTTTTGGAAAACTTGCTTTTCACCCGCTTAATAAATTTTTCACTGCCCGTTATGGACGGCATATTCGTTTTTGAATAATGCTTGATAATCTCTTCAGACTCTTCTTTAGAAACAAATCTCTCATAAGCGACAACCTGTGATTTATTATCCTCGGAAAACATATTCAGTATAAAATTTTCATGAAGCCATTCCGGTGAAAAGACCTGAATAAAAATTGCTTTTAGTGGGGCGCGGGGGGCACCGCGCACATGTTGCTATCGGGTTCTGTCGGTCATCACTTGGGGGCTGTAACCGAAACGCTGGCCACCAGGTCATTACCCAGCTTTTCTTCTACTCAAATGCCGCCAAGAAGCATAACGAAAACCACACCCAGAATTAGGCAAAAAATGGTTTGGTGATTAGTGCCGGCACAGGAATAAGGAATAAGCTCGTCTGCCGTGATGTAGATCATCAAACCGGCCGTTGAACTGATTAGGAGGCCGATTACCTGAGTAGATACTTGTTGGAAAATATATCGTGCGACCACATATCCTATTAAAATAGGGATAGCTGTGGCGGCCGAAAGCAGGAAGGCCTGTAATCTCCTTCCTGTTGAACGGTAATAAGGCGCGGATGTGCAAATTCCTTCGGGAATATTATGAATAGCTATGGCAAGGGCTATTGTGATGGAGACGTTCGTTTCAGTAACAGATCCGATTGCGATAGCCATTCCCTCCGGGAAGTTATGGAGAAACATTCCTAAGATCAGATAGACCGAAGTGCGTTCAAGATTGCATCCTTGCTCCTGGGCGCATAACCTCGGATGGATGTGTGGAATCATTTTGTCCAGGCCATACATAACCAACGCGCCCACAACCACGCCCGAGACGGATATCCAGGGTGATGAGATCGCCATGCTCTCCGGGATAAGCTCAAGGAAGGAAATAGCCAACATTACCCCGGCTGCAAAACATAGCATATTGCAGATATACCCGAATGTAGGCATCTTCAGAACACCTATCGCCGAGCCGATGACAGGTCCCAAAACCGCTAGAATAACTATCCAGACTAAAGGATCCATAAGGTATGTCCCGTTGCTGCGCTTATGTGTCTTTTGGTTTCTTTACCACCGTGAATGTAAACACCCTCATCCCTTTTTTAGGTCCGTTTGAGCAGCTCTTTCATATATTTCAAGTCCCGGCCGGAGATCAGGATGCCGGGATTCTTACCCCCGCCTAACTGTGATTGGAGGACTGCCATATTTCTATGCGGTGTCCCTCCGGATCGAAGATATAAAACACCCGTGCATTCCATGGATGCTTCCTTAGTTCCGTCGGTTTCATGCCAAATTTCTCCGCATATTCTCGCACGGCTTCAATATCATCAACTTCAAGCGATACAGTGACGCCTTTACCTCCGCAGCTCTTGATGGAAGATCGTTTTTCGTCGGCAATGCTCAGTCTTGACATCGCATTTAAGCGAAACTCCAAAAACCAATCCGAGGTAAATATAATGGGCAACTTCAGCTGATCTCTATAGAACCCAACTGTTTTTTTCCATTCCTTGCAATAAAGTATCGTATTGGTGGTTAGCAGATAATTTTCCACAACTAATTTTTATCCTTCACTGATCCTATCAGTTACGTGTCTTTTAGTTGATTCAAAAGAGCATGAAATTCATCATGTTTTCCAACACCGATACCCTCGCGTTCAAGCTGCTCAAACGCCTCAAAAAGCTCGGTGTCTTTATTTGAAAACATTTTATTCGTGCTTTTGCGCAATTGTACCGGCCAGCTGGTCCAGAGCTTTAAAATCAGTCTCCGCGGGCACCCCTTTCTAAACCGCTCATGATTTTCCCTGGGCCTCAATGGCATTCCTCAGATCTTTGGATAAGTTCTTTAATGAGATGGTGATGAGGTGATAAGGCATTGCTTTTTTCAGGGGCGACCATAGAGAAAATCGGTTTGTGGGTCAAGCGAAAAGGAACCACCGTATGTTGCGGATCGTCTACCAAATCGGTGGATATAATGGTTTTAATGACGTCGAAGGTGTCCTGAAGTTGGAAAACACGAACGATCCGGCCACGCCGACCACGAGATGGGAGTTTTCTTCTTGACATGTTTGTATAGCCCAAAGTAGGCTTCTTTAAAATTTTCAATCTCTTTTCAGCTATCCGACTTTCACGTGATCGCAAGGCCAGTTAAATTTTAACGGCTTTTGACAATTATTCCAATGCCACCGACGCCAAAACAAACCCCCTCAAGTCCTGCCCGGATCCCGGTAGTTCGTAACAGAGGCTGCTTCCCTGGTAAAACTCCCTGCCTTCTATACTATTATAGATGCGCAGGAAGTTTTTTTGAGGCAAGCGAAACAGGTTGATAATCGGGTTTATCAACACATTGTATTTTGGCATGGATAACGCTCCAAAAGTGATGATATTCGAACCCTTACAATCCTTGTTGCTTTATCGGGACTAAATTGATATTTGATCTTTTTGAGGTAAGAAAAGTAAAAGAAATGGATGCAATTGTTAAAGTTCATGATGAATACCAGATCGAGCTAAAGATGAATTATCCTTTGCCACATGGGAAAACGAAAAGCTTTTATGAAGTTGATCTTTACTTTTTTGCACCCTTCAGTTTAGGCATTAACCCGGGGACCTATTCAAAGCAGCAATTCTATACGGATTTGAAAACCCATATTCGAGTAAAAACACCTGCAATGCCCTTGAGTGGTATTGCGGAAAACGGCAAAGGACCTTTGGAAAAACTCAGAAGCCTTATTAAGGCCGCCGGCAGGCAATCTTCCAACAGATTCACCTCGGAATATGAAAGCCAGATAAAATTATTTTGCTGTATTCTAAAAAGTTCGATTCGAGATTTTGTATCATTTATTCACGAAACTGATATGGCTGAAGATCGTGAACGACTAATTGATCATTATGTCCGGGATGTTCTTCAAATCGCTCTTGAATATAGGAATATTAGGGATTTGATCCAGATGCCGGGATTTAAGAGGCAGATGATCGATGTCTATTTATTCGGCGATGAATACATAAGCCTGCTCATCGAGGATTACACATACCACCTTCTGGATGGTCTATCCAGGGGAAACACGAATTTGCCAAGGGAGAAACAAAAAGAACTTCTGCGAATGGTTGATGCTGAGATTGAATACCGAAAAAGACGCGGATATCTTTTGATTCCCGATGAAACAAAGGACAATGAAATTCTACTGTTCCGCCGCAGTGTTCTTAAAAAATACATGGCCACGGTACTATTTCTCAGTATCGAAGTAAAAAAAGGTGGATTCGTTTTGGAACAGACACTTTTGGGGTTAGCCGCAGGATTCGCAATGTTATTTGCAACCACAATAGCTTTTATCTCTCAAAGCGCATACGGCAATTTATCTCTGCCTTTTTTCCTTGCCTTGGTTGTGAGTTACATATTTAAAGACAGAATCAAGGACCTCTTAAGATTTTACCTCTCCCGAAAGCTGACTCGGTTTATTTTTGACCATAAAGCAAATATTTATAATGCAACTCGCAACGTTGTTGGAACATGTAAGGAAAGTTTTGAATTTGTAAGAGGTGAAAGCCTATCAAAAAAGATTTGTGAAATTCGTAACAACGACCACATCACCGACATAGAAAATGGATGGCTCGGGGAACAAACGTTTCTCTATCGGAAACGAATTCATCTCCGTCCCAATTGGATGGGCAGCATCTTCTCGGAATATGCAATCGATGGGGTCAACGACATCATTCGTTTCAATATACAAGATTTTCTGCGCAAGATGGATGATCCAACGAAGGAAATATTCGTTATGAATGATGAAGGATATCGCCGTATCAAAGGATCAAGAGTTTATCACTTAAATTTAGTTGTTAAACTTACCGGCGCCCAAAACCTGTCCTATACCCGTTATCGCATAGTACTAAACAGGCAGGGAATCAAACGAATCGAGAAAGTCTTGACGTTACGATAGTCGGCCTGAAAAGCAATAAGTGTACGATGTCATTGTTTGTTCGGCCACTTTTATGTGCTGGACACCATTGCCCCCTGGATTCGCAGCATCGTAACCCTGAGCCCTGAACCCCAACTCATACAAACAATGCCTCTGAACTGCAAGATCCACATCCTGTTTGCCCTGACCCTCTTGGGCTTTTCACCCTTCAGCCGTCTAATCCACATCTGGAGCGGACTCTTCTGGCGCCCCTTCCGAAGAATCATCGTCTTCAGAAGGTTGGAAAAACTCGAAGCATCCGGCCCGGGAGCGTTCTATGGCGATCCTCGATAGGTCGAATTTAGCCCTTGCAGACTTCCCTCCTGCCTATTTCGCCATGGTCATGGCGACAGGCATTGTGTCCATTGCATCATTCCTCCTCGGATTCCGGCTCGTCGCCGTTCTCCTGCTCTGGTTAAATGGGGCCTGCTATTTTATCCTCTGGTCCCTCACCTTGGCCCGGATGGTCCGACATCCCGGAAGGATGCTCTCCGATCTTCAAGACCACGCACGGGGCGCCGGCTTTTTCACCATGATCGCCGGGACCTGCGTCCTGGGGAACCAGTTCCTCTTGCTCAAGAACGCATATGGAATCGGCATAGGATTCCTCGTTGCAGGATATTTTCTGTGGGGTATTCTGATCTATGCCGTGTTCGCGGCTTTTACCATCAGAGCAAGGAAGCCCACCCTTGAGGAGGGGATCAACGGGGGCTGGCTGGTCGCCGTGGTCGCAACCCAGTCCGTTTCCATCCTGACCACCTCTCTCGCCGTGCACATTCCAGGGTATCAAAACGTCCTGATCTTCCTCTCTCTCTGTTTTTTTCTGCTTGGCGGGATGCTCTATCTGGTACTCATTACGCTCATCTTCTACCGATTCATGTTTTTTCCCCTGCCCCCTGAGGCGCTCACTTCCCCTTACTGGATCAACATGGGAGCAGTCGCTATTTCCACCTTTGCAGGGGCAAGCCTGATGCTCGGGAGTTCACAATTTCCGCTGTTGCGGAACCTCATGCCTTTTCTCACCGGGTTCACCCTCTTTTTCTGGGCCACCGCCACCTGGTGGATACCCCTATTATTCCTCCTCGGAGTCTGGCGCTATATCATTAGGCGGATTCCTTTTTCCTACGATCCCCAACATTGGGGCATGGTCTTTCCCCTGGGCATGTATACGGCCTGCACCTTCCAGTTGGCCAGGGCCACACAAATGGATTTTCTTTTAGAAATTCCACGCTATTCTATTTATGTTGCTTTCCTTGCCTGGGTGGTAACCTTTTTGGGGCTCATTAACGCACTGCTGAGGTCTTTTGTATCCCGTTATTCTTCCCAGTGAATGCATTCGGCAGGACATGTTTCAATGGCTTCATCGATACATTCTTCCGGCCCGCCTTCCGGCATGAGGACAAAAGCCTTTTCAGCCTCCTCGTCAAAGCCGAATACTTCCGGACAAAGTTCAACGCAGCTTCCGCAGCCAATACATTCTTCCGTTTCGATGTAAACCTTTTTACTCATGATTTCTTTCTCCTATATCGATATTGGAAATAACTGGTTCGTTTCAAAAGCCAACCCCGGATTCTCTATGGGAAGCTGGATAATTAGTAGAACTCTTCAAGAAGAGGCTCTATGACCATTGGGTCAAGCGTGGCTTCCACGGGTGCCGGGCAGGATTTCGAAGAAGGCACGAGCGAATCACCAACCACCAGCAGAGCTGGTGGTATGATGAAGCCCCCTCGAAGGGGGCAAAAAGCCTTATTTGACACGTGAATATTCTTCAAAACAGGTTATAGGTCTTCTGAAAAGGGATTCTTTCCAAGCATCATTTGGACAGTTATTGACTCATTACCCACATGTGATTCGAGTTTTGTCACCCTCTATTCCCCTCGACTTGAACAAGTGGGTTTCTGGGCGATTTTCGTGTACGTGTTGGTGGTTTTCAGGTTTTTATGCATTCCGTATTACGTTTTCAAACGATCAGTTCATATCATGTAGACATCGCGCAATTGATTCAAAAACGCATGAAATTCCTTGTATTTTTTCTGGACCAATGCGCTTTATTTGCGCAGCATTGTCAACATCATCTTAAAACGCGTGTTCGCCCTCACCGCATGTGGGACATTGGCAGGCATCAAAATAAGTTGACCTTCACTGACTTGGTTGGATTTTCTACCAATAATGAACTCACCTTCGCCTTCCACAACCTGTACTAAGGCATCAAAAGGCGCTGTATGTTCGCTGAGTCCTTGGTCCTTGTCAAAAGCAAACAGCGTGACAGTGCCCGCGTTGTTTTCGATCAGCGTACGGCTAACGACCGCACCTGCGCTATATTCAACGAGCTTGATCAAATCGAGAACCTGATCAGCTTGGATATTGGATTTTCTATCTTTCTCAATGCCCATGAACTCCATCCCCCTTTCCGATGGCGTGAGCCTCATGCGCTCCGCCTTGCGTTATAATATTACTCAGATGCGCCTCTTCGAATTGCGCGAGAACCTGTCATACTGCGTCCAAAACTATCCAGCAATAACTTGGTTGACTGACGTCAACTATTTTTCCCTCCTAACGACAATTAAAATTCCCGGTTTCAATTATTCCGAAAGTCAGTCTCTTTCGGGGGCCGATGACACGGAGGGAGCCCGTAGGGCGACCGTAGTGTCATCGGCCGGCGACCTGTTTCCCCTGTTTTCATCCGTCCCTATACATATTGATCTCTGAGTTTTTTTGCCTTTTTCTGGCTATGCCCAATTTCAGACCTGGTCACATCGTAAATCCAAATCGGATAGCCATAACCGAGTTCTTTGATTATGACACCTCCTTTAAAATCTGTGATCATGTAAATGTCCTGATCTTTTCTGTAATTTTCGAACCATGTGGTATTTTCATCTGTAATTTCAGCATCTATTGCCTCAATGCGACCTTTTTGAGGGTTGTAAACTGTCATTCCCATATTTTTTCTCCTGCACAACAATGTGTTTTTCTGGTTTCAATTCTCCTGATTATCCTTTGAATGTTCCAGCCTGTAACTGAGCAGGTTCAGTTCAAGAATGATACTGTGATGTACCAGACGATCAATGGCTGCAGCCGCCGTCATGGGATCCTTAAAGATACGCTCCCATTTGGAGAAAGGAAGATTACTGGTAATCATCAGACTGCCCCGTTCATAGCGCTCTGCCAGAAGGATAAAAAGGATTTCCAT
>JBBSAR010000203.1:0-7229 GCA_038252125.1 Desulfatiglandales bacterium | reverse complement strand
CTTTACGCCCAAAATTAATACACTGCCGGGATATAAGCAAGGGTAAATTTCTTAAACGGGGCCGGTATCTTACAGCAATCTTGAAATCATGACAACAAACTGATATCCTCTCCCAAACATACCAGGCGCGGAACCGACCGCGGGGTATACCCTGGCCTTTTCATCGCCTTTTTTTGAAACAGAACAAGTGGAGAACCAAAGCATGTGGAATCAGATAACCCTCCGCGTCAGAATCTGTCTGCTTCTGGCAGCCCTGATATCTGTTACGCTCATGGGTGGAATCATCACCATCTGGTATTCTTACCGGATGGAAATTCTTTTAACCAAGGTCATTGACAGGGATATCGCCGCCTTCCAGTCCGCTGAGGCCCTTGAAATGGCCCTGGTCAATCAGAAGGGATTTCTGTCCTATTATTTCCTTGACGATGACCCCGAGTGGCTCAGACGTCTGGGAGAAGCCCGCCAGGTTTTTAAAGAAAGGATGAAAAGGGCAAATTCCGCCGCGGAAACCAACGAGCAGAGGGAAGCGCTTGAACGGATTGAATCCGAGTATGTTCAGTATATTACGGTAAAAGACAGGGTAATTTCCTACTATAAAATGGGAAACCAGGCTGAAGGCGCTGAACTCCACAAAAGCGTGAGGAATCGTTTCTTCAAGATTCTGGAACTGTGTGAAGAATACAAAAACTTGTATACGGCCGGCATAAGGAGGATGAGGGACGACAGCCAAGATGAGGCCCAACGATTAAGAATCATTGTAGCCATCGCAATGGCATCGGTTCTGGTTCTGGGTTTCCTCCTGGTTTTTTTCCTCATACACCACATCCTCACTCCTCTGCACAGATTGACGGTTGCCGCGGATAGAAAGGGCGCTTCCAAAAGACCGGGGGATGAGGTATACTCGCTCAGTGAATCGGTGCGTGGACTCATCGAGGATGCCGACCAGGCACAGACCCAGCTGGAAAAGAGTCGGGAAAGCCTCCTGCAGGCCGAAAAGATGGTCTCTGTAGGCAAGCTTGCCGCGGGTATGGCCCACAGCATTCGCAATCCCCTCACGTCGGTCAAAATGCGGCTTTTTTCCCTCAACAGGACGCTTGCCCTGTCGGATACCCAGAAAGACGATTTTGATGTGATTTCAGAGGAAATCAACCATGTGGACACCATCGTTCAGAATTTTCTGGAATTTTCCCGTGCTCCGAAGCTGAAGATCCAGAACATCCATCCCTCCGAACTGGTGGATATGGTGCTCCAGTTGCTGAGGCATCGGCTGGATTCCTACGATGTGAAAACCAGTGTGGTCCGGTCGGAAGACCTGCCGGAAATCCAGGGGGATCCGGAACAATTGAAGGAAGTTCTGGTGAACCTTGTGGAGAATGCCTGTGAAGCCATGGAAGGCGGAGGACAGATCATCATCGAAGAAGAGCAGACCATCCTGGAACCGTATGGGCGCGTGGTTCTTATCCGCTTGAAAGACAACGGGTGCGGAATTCAGAAAAGCCTGCAACCCAAAATCCTGGAACCGTTCTTCACAACCAAGGAAGAGGGTACCGGTCTCGGTCTGAGCATCGCGAGCAGGATTGTGGAGGAACATGGCGGAAAAATGGATTTTGTTTCCAGCGAAGGGGAAGGAACCACGTTTATTATTGTGCTTCCCGTCAAATCCGCAAGCCCCAAAGGAGTACGGTTTTGAGCGACATCCTGATTATTGACGATGATGACCAGTTGCGAATGAGCTTTGAAAGGCTGT
Source organism: Desulfatiglandales bacterium (assembly GCA_038252125.1). GTDB lineage: Bacteria > Desulfobacterota > DSM-4660 > Desulfatiglandales > Desulfatiglandaceae > DUZB01. The sequence goes on along the minus strand of JBBSAR010000203.1, from coordinate 5,482 downwards.
TGAAAGAGGAAGGATATACGGTCAGAAATGCCCCTTCAGGGGAAGCAGGTCTTTCGCAGATTCGATCCAGGGTCCCGGACCTGATTATCCTCGATATGCGGCTGCCGGGCATGAACGGTCTCGAAACCTTCAAACGCATCCATGAAATCGAACCCAAACTGCCGGTTATCATCATGACGGCCTACGGAACCACCGAGACGGCCATTGAAGCTACAAAACTGGGCGCCTTTGATTATATCCTCAAGCCTTTTGATATCCCGGAAATGTTGGGAGTCATTGCTCAGGCCCTCGAGGCCGGACGGTTTTCCAGATCCCCGGTCGATGTGGATGTCATACCGGAAAATGCCTCCAGAGAGGCGATTATCGGCCGAAGCAAACCGATGCAGGAGGTATACAAGGCTATCGGCAGAGTTTCTTCAACCGATGCAACGGTGCTGATTCGAGGGGAATCCGGGACCGGGAAGGAATTGGCTGCAAGGGCCATCTATCAGCACAGCCCCAGGGCAAAAAAGCCGTTTTTGGTCATCAATTGCGTGGCCATCCCCGAAAATCTCTTGGAAAGCGAACTGTTCGGGTATGAAAAGGGCGCCTTCACGGGGGCCTCCCACAGGAGGGTGGGGAAAATTGAACAGGCCCACGGAGGTACCGTATTCCTGGACGAAATAGGGGACATGCCCTCCGGCATTCAGGCCAAGGTCTTGCGGCTCCTCCAGGAAAAGAGTATCGAGCGTCTGGGAGGTCGGGGCACCATTCCGGTGGATGTCAGGATTATCGCGGCAACCAACCGGAACCTTGAAGATGCCCTGTCGCAGGGACGTTTTCGCGAGGATCTCTATTATCGCCTCAAAGTGGTGACCATTTTACTGCCTCCACTCCGGGACAGGGTGGAAGATATCCCGTTGCTCACGAAATATTTTCTTTCGAGGCATGCCTCCCAGGTGGGGACGGATAACCCGGGAATCACGGATCATGCCATTGAAAAGATGAACGGCTATGGCTGGCCGGGAAACGTTCGGGAAATTTCCAATGTCTTGCAGAAGGCGCTCATCTTCAACCGCGGGGCGCCGGTCAATGCGGAAGATATTGCCCAAGCCATAGATGAAAAAAGTTCGGGTGTCCAGGAAGAGGGAGGAGAATCGGAGGATGCTATTCGAGTATGGGTGCATAATGCCCTCAAGAATGAGGGAGAAGACAACCTCTTCGATGCCTGTATGGACAGATTCGCAAGCCTTCTGATCAAAGAAGCCCTCAATATGACGGGGGGCAATCGTTCGAAGGCCGCCAGACTCCTGGGGCTTTCCCGGCCCACACTGCATTCCAAAATCGAGAAATTTCGTTTGAAATTCGAGACTTCGGTGAAAGAAATTTGACGGTTCCTTTTGTTCACACATTAAAGAATTTTCAACCGCTCAAAGCGTACTTCATCCAGAACCGCTTGGCTCTTGCAGTGGGGTTGGGAAGTCTTCTTCTGGTAGATTTCCTCCAGCTGCTCATTCCTCTGATTATCAAAAAGGCGATCAACCTCCTCACCATTCAATCCGTTCCCGAAACGGGGATCCAGCTCTTGAAATATGCCCTGATGATCGGGGCCATTGCACTGACGGTCACGGTGTTTCGTTATACCTGGAGACACATGATCATGGGCCACTCAAGGAAGGTGGAGATGCATCTGAGGTCCCGGATTTATGGTCATGTGCAAACCCTGCCCCCCTCCTTTTTCAAACGAACCAAGACAGGCGACCTCATGGCGAGGGCCATCAATGACATCAACTCCGTTCGAATGGCCAGCGGTATGGGTCTGGTGGCCTTTGTGGACGGAGCAGTCCTGGGCACGGCTGCGGTCGGCTTCATGATTTCCATCGATATGCGGCTCACATTGATTGCCTTGATCCCCGCTCCGATCGTGATCCTGTTCACCAGGGCCTTGACGAAACGCATGTCGGAGAGGTTTGAGGCCGTCCAAAAGACCTTTGCCGATCTCACGGAACAGGTTCGGGAGTCTTTCGCCGGGATAAAAGTGATCAAGGCCCACGATAGGGAAAATTGGGAATATAGCAAGACGGAGAAAATGGGGGTGAAATATGTGTCCGAGAACATGCGTCTGGCCAGGACGCTTGCCCTCTTTTTCCCCATCATGAGCATTTTTTCCAATGCGGGCCTTGCCATTGTCATAGGTTTGGGGGGACGCTATGTGATCCTCGACCACATTACCCCGGGCGATTTTGTGGCCTTCATTGCCTACCTGAACCTCCTCACCTGGCCCATGATGGCCATGGGATGGGTGACAAACCTGATTCAGAGAGGGTCCGCCTCCATGCGGCGCATTAACCGTATCTTGGAGGAAAAACCGGAAATTGCGGATCCTTTGCCCGCCAAAACCGGTACACGCAGGGAGACCTCCTACAAGCCTCCGGATGGTGATAAAGCGGGACAGGAGGATTCCGCCGTTGTCATCGATGATCTCAGCATGAAATTCCAGGGTCTTGCCGAACACACGTTGAAACACATCTCACTAAGGATAAAAAGGGGAGCGACCGTTGCCATTGTCGGAAAGGTGGGGTCCGGAAAGACCACCCTGCTGGAGAGTATTCCCCGACTCTTGAATGTGCCGATAGGCAAGGTCTTTGTGGCGGGTCGGGATGTCTGTGCCATGCCCCTTCAAGAACTCCGCGAACAAATCGGTTTTGTCACACAGGATCTCTTCCTGTTTTCAGATACGGTAGCCAACAACATCGTTTTTGGAAGAGAAGGGATCACGGAAATAGAAATCCTGGAGTCTCTGCGGGTCGCTGGTATTTTGGAGGAAATTCAGGATCTTGAAGACGGCATCAATACGTGGTTGGGGGAGCTGGGAAAAACCCTGTCCGGGGGACAGCGACAGAGATTGACCATCGCCCGTGCCCTGGTACGACCCTTTCCGATCCTCATCATGGATGACGCGCTTTCCATGGTGGACATGAAAACGGAGGAGAAAATCCTCAACCGGATACTCGATATGCGTAAAAACGAAACCACCCTGTTCGTCTCTCACAGGTCTTCAACCATTCTCAGAGCAGACCGCATTATTGTTCTGGACAGAGGCGGAATTGTGGAACAGGGAACCCACCAGGACCTTATCACAAGAGATGGAACCTATACGGCCCTTTACAAGGAACAGCTCATGGCGGAACGGCTGGAAATGGGGGACGTTCAGTAAATGTTCGGAGATTTTGGATATTCGGAAGAAGGGCAACTGGGAAAGCCCTACAATCTCAAACTGCTCAAACGCCTCGCAGCCTATGCGTTTCCCTATAAGAAAACGGTGGCCGCGGGTCTCCTGTTCTCCATCCTCATCACGCTTTTTGACCTTGCAGCTCCGTACCTTACCAAAATTGCCATTGACCGGTACATCCTTTCTTCCTGGTATCGAATCGATTCCGAAAGGGCGATAAATCCTCGAGATCGGAAGATCCTGCGAGAGTATCGGACTCTATTTATTCAAGATAAGAGCAAGGCGGGGTTTTTTATCTCCAATAAAAACCTCAAGAAGATAGATCCGGCCGAGCTGCATCGGCTCAGGGAGAAAAAAATTCTCTTATCCGAAAGGTTTTACCGGTTCAATACCGAAAAACAGGATCTTATCCCGGACCCCTATAAGAAAGCCATTCTGCACATGGATGACGGGTGGAGCATGATCCCGTACAAGCTTCTTGAGAAGCTGCCTGAAAAAGACCGGGTCAAGATCCGCGGCGATGACCTCGCCGGCGTCGCCGTGCTCGCAGCGCTTTTTTTCTTCCTGCTCCTTTTATCGATCGGTTTCGGCTATGGCGAATACTATCTGCTGGAATTCACCGGACAGCGGATCATGCTGGATATCCGGCTGGAACTTTTTAAAAAGATGCAGTCCCAGGCCGTGCGGTTTTTCGACAAACACCCTGTCGGGCGCCTTGTGACAAGGGTGAGCAATGATATCGAAAACCTGAATGAAATGTTTAAATCCGTATTGATCACGGTCTTCAAGGACCTGTTCATCCTTGTGGGCATACTCATCGTGATGGTTTCCATCAACTACCAGCTTGCCCTGATCTGTATAGCGCTTCTGCCGTTCATTTTCGGTATCACCATCCTGTTCAGCACCATGGCCAGGGAAGCGTTCCGGGAGCTGCGAACCACCGTGGCAAAAATTAACGCCTTTTTGCAGGAACGAATTCGGGGCATGAAGGTTATCCAACTGTTTATACAGGAAACATACCAAAGTCGGATTTTCGCCCGAATCAACCAGGAAAACTATCTTGCCGGCATGAAACAGATTCGTGTTTTCGCTGTTTTCATGCCGCTAATGGAAATGATTTCTTCTATCGCCGTGGCCGTGCTCATCTGGTACGGTGGAGGAAAGGTGATTCAGGAAGAATTGACGCTGGGTTCCCTTGTGGCCTTCATCAGTTACATCCAGATGTTTTTTAAACCGGTCAGGGACATATCTGAAAAATACAATATCATGCAACAGGCCATGGCTTCGATGGAAAGGATCTTTGAATATATCGATCAGGAAGATATTATTCCCGAACCGGCAAATCCGGTATTGCCTGAAACCATCCGGGGGCATCTGATTTTTAAAAACGTCCATTTCCGATACGGTGACGGCCCAAAGGTGCTCAAGGACATCTCCTTTGAAATAAAACCGGGGGAAACGGTTGCCATCGTGGGGTCCACCGGATCGGGGAAGACAACCCTGTCCAATTTGATCGAGCGATTTTATGACCCCGATGAAGGCCGTATTCTGTTGGACGGTGTTGATCTCAGGCAATGGCCCCCGGGGAAACTCAGAGAGACGATCGGCATCTGTCAACAGGACGTATTCATCTTCGCGGGGACGATCGCGGAAAACATCTCGCTCGGGAGGGAAGACCTGGGTCTCGAACAGATACGGGACGCGGCCGAGACTGCCAATGCACGGCCGTTTATAGAAGAACTCCCGGGCGGGTTTGACCGGGAAATCAGTGAAGGCGGTTCGACCCTTTCCGCGGGACAACGCCAGCTTCTGTCTTTTGCCAGGGTACTGGCAGGCAATCCGCGTCTCCTCATATTGGATGAAGCCACCTCGAGCGTGGATCCTGAAACGGAACAACTGATACAGGACGCTATCCTGAGGATGACCGAGGAAAGGACAACCATTATCGTAGCGCACAGACCTTCCACCATAAAACACGCAGACAGGGTACTGGTTATGAAAGACGGCTGTCTGACCGTCAGGGATCGCCTTGAAACCCTTGACAAAAAGACCGTATATTGAGATGATTCATCCTGCTGCGTTTTATTAGCCGTTATCATAGGCGTCAATCCCCTCCGCGGGGGTCGCCACAGGGATTGACAGGAGGAAAGAATGATCATGGGTAAACCGGTTGTATCCATTGTACGTTATGAAGAAAATCAGGATTCCGTCCGCAAGGCCGTAGATCTGTGTGGAGGGCTGGATCTCCTGCCCCCCAATGCAAAAGTATTT
>JBBSAR010000202.1:0-7238 GCA_038252125.1 Desulfatiglandales bacterium | reverse complement strand
CGTGTATGGAATGATCCAGTTTGAAAACGGCGGTCGTTTCATGGCCGATTTTACGGACTGTGAATTGAGCGAGGTAAAGGTCGGGCAGAAAGTTCGTCTTGTTTTCCGGAGAAGGTTCGTGGACAAGGAAAGGGGGTTCAGCGGCTATTTCTGGAAAGCCATCCCCATCCCGGGGACCGCTCCCAAGACGGAAGAGAGGGACGGCATCCGCTTTGATGGGAAAGTCGCCGTGGTAACCGGCGCCGGCGCCGGTCTGGGTCGCGTTTATGCCCTTGAATTAGCGAAGCGCGGTGCGAAAGTAGTGGTGAGTGATTTGGGCGGCGCAAGGGACGGCGCCGGGAAGGGCCCCAGTACGCCCGCTGACGAGGTGGTGGAAGAGATCAAAAAGGCGGGTGGGGAGGCCGTGGCCAATTACGACTCGGTGGCGACTCCAGCGGGAGGACAGGCTATTGTAGATGCGGCCGTGGAGGCATTCGGAAGACTGGATATCGTAGTCAACAACGCGGGAATCTTGCGGGACCGGACCCTGGTGAAGATGGAACCGGAAAACTGGGATGCGGTTATGAATGTGCATCTCAAAGGAGCCTATAATGTGACTCGGCCGGCCTTTTTAAAAATGCGGGAAAACCGTTTCGGCCGCATCGTATTCACCACCTCCGCCGCCGGGCTCTACGGAAATTTCGGTCAGACCAACTATTCGGCTGCCAAGGTAGGTCTCATCGGGTTTATGAACACCCTGAAGCTGGAAGGGGACAAACACAACATCAAAGTCAATACGGTGGCGCCCGTGGCGGCAACAAGACTCACGGACGATATTCTGCCCCCGGACCTCTTAAAAAAACTGAAGCCGGAATTCGTGGCGCCTCTCGTCCTCTATCTTTGCTCCGAGCAGTGTAAGGATACGGGCCTCGTAATCAATGCGGGAATGGGATACTTCAATCGGGCGGCCATTGTTACGGGTTCGGGCGCCGTGGTGGGCGATGAAAAAACGGCGCCGACCCTGGAGCAGATTCACAAGAACTGGGAAGCCATAAATAATCTGGAGAGCGTCTCTGAGTTTCCAAACGCCACCGCTGCTTTTGGTCCCATGCTGGATGCCTTCCGTCATAATTGAAGGCGATCTCATGAAATCCCAGCTTATCGAAAAGCTCTTTAAATTCTAATGAATCAGGAATAGGAGAAAGGATTATGGCTACAGGAATCAAAGACAAAGTAGCAATCATCGGCATGGGCTGCACCCGTTTCGGGGAGCGGTGGGATGTGGGCGCTGAAGAACTGATGGTGGAGGCCTTTTCCGAATGTTTGCAGGATGCGGGGATTGAAAAGAATGAAATTGAAGCGGCCTGGCTGGGCACCTGCATAGAAGAAGTGAACGTAGGAAAGAGCGCCCTGCCGCTTTCCACTACGTTGAGACTCCCTTTTATCCCCGTAACAAGAGTGGAGAATTTTTGCGCCAGCGGAACGGAAGCCTTTCGAGGAGCCGTGTATGCCGTTGCTTCGGGGGCGTGCGATGTGGCCCTGGCCCTTGGGGTGGAGAAACTCAAAGACTCCGGATACGGGGGCCTGCCCAACCCAGGGTCCAACTGGGGGTCCCTGAGCTGGCTCTGGTGGCCCAATGTGACGGCGCCAGGCGCCTTTGCCCAATTGGCCAGCGCCTATGCCGCAAAATACCGCATTCCCGATGAGGAGCTGAAACGGGCCATCGCCCACGTCTCCGTCAAAAGCCATGCCAATGGCGTTTTGAATCCCAAGGCCCATTTGCGAAAAATAGTGACTGAAGACCAGGTCATGGGGGCGCCCATTATCGCGCATCCTCTGGGGCTTTTCGATTGCTGCGGCGTAAGCGACGGTTCGGCGTGCGCCATTGTTACCACGGTGGAAAATGCCAAGGCCATGGGAAAGAAAGATTTTATTACCGTTAAATCGCTGCAGCTTGCCCTGAGCAGCGGGGAGGAAATGGGGTATAACCAATGGGATGGAGACCACTTCATGACCACGGACAAGTGCAGCACAAAGGCCTACGATGAGGCGGGCATCGCCAACCCGAGGGAAGAAATCAGCATGATGGAGGTCCATGACTGTTTTTCCATCACGGAGCTTGTGACCTATGAGGACCTGCATATTTCGGAGCGCGGCCAGGCCGTCAAAGATGCCATGGACGGGTTCTACGATCTGAGGGGAGGCGGTGTGCCCTGCCAGGTGGATGGCGGACTGAAATGTTTCGGTCATCCGATCGGGGCTTCGGGCCTGCGCATGCTGTATGAAATGTATCTGCAGTTTCATGGCCGGGCGGGGGAAAGGCAGATCGAAGACCCCAGATTCGGGCTGACCCACAACCTGGGCGGTGTGCCCTATATGAATGTGTGCAGTATCGCTATTGTGGGGAGGTACGAGAATTAGCCCATGCTTGAGATTCGACCCATCATGAATTCGTCCGCGGAGGATGTCCTTGCTTTCAAGACCTGCTGCAGTTTCAATGCCTGGGACCAGAACCTTGAGATTCATGTGAAAAACACCGGAAACAGGACGGTTGTGGTCCCCAGCCACTTTGATCTTGAAGGAGAGGCGGGATCAAAACGTGTGGACAATCTGATGCCCAACGGCGAGCAAAGGATCGAGCCGGGCCGGTTCCTCTCCTTTTACTGCTTTATGGATGAACAAGTGTGGAAAAGGGCAGGGCGGATTGTTTTTTATGATAGTGATGGGAACAGGTATCCCGTTAAAATTGGGTTATGAGTAAGGCCTTCCCGCTTTAAAAGGAGATCAGAACCATTAAGAAAGTTTTTTACAGGGGGTCTCGTGCAGAGACGCAGAGGCGCGGAGAACGAAAAGATTCAATTTCATTCATCCATCAAGAGTTATCTCTTCCGAAGGATTGTTCGCACAAAGAATTCAGGTGCCTGAATTCTTTGTGCATCAACAAAAAATAACCGTGTAATCCGCGTAATCCGTGCCAAAAAAAGAGGAGTGACGATATGGACATCATTCAATACACCGAAGAACACCGCATATTCAGAGAAGCCGTCAAAAGGTTTTTTGAAAAGGAAGTGACTCCGCATATTGAAGAGTGGGAAGAGGCAGGCATTGTTCCGAAAAGCGCTTGGAAAAAGATGGGAGAGCAGGGCTTTTTGTGTATGGACATTCCGGAAGAATACGGCGGCGCTGGTGCGGATTTCCTCTATTCCATCATCCTTACCGAAGAACTGGTGAAGACCGGCTGCAACGGCTTGGCCGCACCCCTTCATAGCGACATCGTGGTTCCCTATATCAGCACCTACGGGTCAGAGGAACTCAAGCACAAATACCTGCCAGGGTGTGTTTCAGGCGAATTCATTACCGCCGTGGCCATGACCGAGCCCAATACGGGGAGCGACCTGGCGGCCATCCGAACGACGGCCGTGGAGGGCGGAGATGAGGTGGTGCTCAACGGCCAAAAGACTTTTATCAGCAACGGCATCAATTGCGACCTCCTCGTTCTGGCGGCAAAGGATCCGGCAATTGAAAATTCCTATCAGGCTATCGATCTCTTCCTGGTGGAGGCCGGCACTCCGGGGTTTGAAAAGGGAAAACGGATCAAGAAGGTCGGGTGGCACTCCCAAGACACGGCGGAACTATTTTTCAGCGACTGCCGGATCCCCAAAAGCAACCGTCTCGGCAAAAAGGGGGATGGATTCCTCATGCTCATGCAGAAACTCCAGCAGGAGCGGCTTATGTGCTGCTCCATGGCCCAGACGGCCGCGGAGCGGATGCTGGAGATGACCATCCCCTACTGTAAAGAGCGAACGGCCTTCGGTCGCCCTATCTCCAAGTTTCAAAACAGCCAGTTCAGGATCGTGGAAATGGCCACGGAAATCAAGCTCGGCCGGACTTTTCTCGATAAACTGGTCATGGACCACATGGAAGGGAAGAATATCGTCGTGGAGGTTTCCATGGCCAAATACTGGATTGCGGAGATGGCCATGAGGGTGGCGGATGGATGCGTGCAGCTTCACGGGGGATACGGTTATTGTGAAGAATACCCCATCGCGAGGGCCTGGAGGGACACGCGTGTCATGTCTATATTTGCCGGAACCAGCGAGATCATGAAAGGGATTGCGGCCAAGTTTATGGGACTATAGCGGGGGCCGAACATGGAGTTTGAAAACGTCTATAGCCTGGTTCTGTTGTTAATGCCGTGCGTTGGAGCTTCTGCCGAGCACTTTTGAATGACCGGGAAATTTGTCCTTGACAGGTGATCCATTAAAAATCTATTTTTGAAACTATCTCACTTTGACCTCTTTTGGCGTAAAATATGCTTGCCCATAAGAACGCGTTTTGACCACGAATCACACGAATGACACGAATAGCAAATGGGTTAAATCATGCACAGAAATAAAAGCCTGCTTTTCACAGCATTGGCCGCGGCATCCTTTTTCAGCGCGTTTCCGGGATTTTGCCAGGATGAAATAACCATTCCCTGCGAAGTCATGGAAACATCCGGTTCTCTCAAGAGTTCTTCGGCCAAGTTGAATGGTATTCGGTATGTCCTCCTTCACCATGCAAACGCGGCCGACAGAGACATGCTCTCTAAATGGCTGGAGGAAAACAGTGAAACCGAGGTGACGTTTATCTCTCAGGGGAAGAGCTATAAAGGGATGCTTTGCCGTCTTGCTCACTGCTTCGGCCGAGGATTGCTGATCTATGCATCGGATGTAAACCCCGTCAAGAAAGACATTATTGATGTTGTACTCCCTCGGTCTCCCTGATTTTCCCACATTTTAACAGGGTGATTCTGTATACCCATACGCCGCCCCGAAAGTTTTGGAAGAAAAAGAAAAACTCGCCGTTTGTTTCTTGAAGAAAAAACTCCTTGAGCATCCAGAGACAAAAAACAGGAAACGGTTCCGGGAACTCCAAGAGGTTGTTCAACAGGAAATCCTTGACAATCCCGAGGACGAATCCAATGATGCGGTGGTTCATTAACTGATAACAATCAATCAGAAGCCATTGCAGTGCCCGTAAAAACCATTCACCCGCCATGTAAACCCAAGGGGCGGAGCTGTGCCTGCACGACTATTGAAATGAGGGAAACGATGGAAGGGCTGCTTGAATTGAAATCGTATATACAGCAGGGAAATTATACCGCGGCTTTGAATCTGCTGGGAGAGATGGAAGAGGTGAGCCGGGAGGCTTCCATCACCAATTCGGTTTATCGAATACATTACACACACTACAGAGGCGCCGAGAAAGGCTATCACTTTCAACTGGGATAAAAATGAAAAATCTGCCCATAGGCATTTCCACTTTCTCTGAAATCATTCGAAATGGCTATTACTATGTGGACAAAACGTATTTTGTTCACAGATTGGTTTCAGAAGGGAAATACTATTTTCTTTCAAGACCGCGCCGGTTTGGCAAGAGTCTTTTTGTGGATACCCTGAAAGAGGCGTTTTCAGGAAACTGCGACCTTTTTTCAGGACTGTATCTTGAAAACAACTGGGAGTGGAGCGAGAGATTCCCTGTCATTAATATCAGCTTCGGTGCAGGGGTAATTGAGAGTAGAGAAACTCTCGATAAGCGATTGTACAACCTTTTAAAGCGTAATTCGGAAGATCATGGGGTACGTTTACAATATGACACGATTCCCGATCGTTTCAGCGAATTGATCCGTTTGATTTCACGAAAATGTGGAAGCCCGGTCGCCGTCTTGGTTGATGAATATGACAAACCGATTCTTGATAACATCACCCATCCTGAAAAGGCCGCGGAGATACGGGAGGGCTTGAAAAATTTTTATTCAGTGATCAAGGACAATGATGCGTATCTGAAATTTTGTCTTTTGACGGGGGTAAGTAAATTTTCCAAAGTCAGCCTTTTCAGCGGGCTGAACAACCTGGTGGATATTTCTCTTGACGAGAGGTATGGAGATATTTGTGGTTACACGGAAAAAGAACTGACGGACGTATTTAACGACATGCTGGCCGCTATTGATATGAATGAAATGAAAATATGGTATAATGGTTATAATTTCCTGGGAAATCCGGTTTATAATCCTTTTTCCTGCCTGCTTTATTTTGATAAAAAGACTATTGGAAATTACTGGTTTGAAACCGCCACGCCCACGTTTTTAATCAAATTGCTCAAGGAAAGAAGATATTATTTGCCCGATCTCGAAAGCCTTCAGGTTGGAGAGGGAATATTGAGCAGCTTTGATATAGATAGACTTCTTGTTGAAACACTTCTTTTTCAAACAGGATACCTAACCATAAAACATGTAGAAATGCTGGGATCGAGACGGGTATATACGCTCAGTTTCCCGAACCGTGAGGTGAAGCTCAGTTTTTTTGATTATATTCTGGATTATTATCTCGAAGATATTCCGGCGAAATCATCATCGCAGTCGGGGATTTACAGGGCGTTGATGTCCGGGGATATGGATGGCTTAAAAGATCATTTCTACAGCCTCTTCGCATCTATCCCGCACGACTGGTATCGAAAAAATGACCTTGATCAATACGAGGGGTATTACGCCTCTTTGATTTATGCGTGTCTGGTATCGCTTGGGTTTGATGTAATTGCGAAAGACACCACCAACCATGGCCGGATTGACCTCACCCTTTTTACTGAAAACACCATTTATATTTTTGAATTCAAGGTCAGGGAATTAATCAAAGAAAAAACCACAGCCCTGGATCAAATCAAATCTAAGAAATATCATGAAAAATATGTGAATGAGTCTAAAGACATCTACAGAATCGGCATGGAGTTCAGCCGGAAAGAAAGAAATATCGCAGGGTTCGAGTGGGATCTTATCAGGTAAGCACAGAATAACACAACCTGCCGGAGGCATGATGCTTTTGATTTGCCGCCGTCTCCCGGCAAATCAAAAAACTTGTTATCTCTGTGAACTCTGTGCCTCGAACGAAGTGGGTGGTGAAAATCAAACACAAGGGCTGATATTGCCATGTTTTGTCTCGATCTTTTTAGAGCGCTGGAAGAACATAAAGTCCGTTAATAGAAGACATGATCCTGCTAAAAGAAAAGACCGGCAGGGCACAGGATGAGGCAGACATTGTTCATCTTCGTCGGTTATTCGGCGGGAAGGTCTAAAAACAATATCCGTGAATGAATGTCATTCACCGTTCCGTCCTCGTTCCCACGGAGGACGGCAGGAACGAGGAGTAACGGCATAGGTTATTCAGACGGGGGCGTCATTCCCGCGGACGCGGGAATCCAGGTTGTCAGCGACAGACGGCTGG
>JBBSAR010000201.1:0-7240 GCA_038252125.1 Desulfatiglandales bacterium | reverse complement strand
GGCAGACCCTCAAACAATCAGGCATCCGGATGATGTTTTTCGACGCTTTTGACAAGGAGTATCAGGCCCTGCTGGATAAAGTGCTTGATGCACCCCTGGTTGGTCGTTTTCAGGTGCGCGAATCCGGAAAAGCAATGATTGATCCAGGTTTGATCGAAAAATGTCTGGAAATCATGGAGCCATTTGTAACACAGGAACCGGATACCATTGATGAAAATTTCCGGCGCGAAAAGAAATGGTTGTATCCCTTTGAGGCCATTCGTGAATTGTTGATCAACGCCCTTGCACACCGGGATTGGACGCGCTTTGTGGATGTCGAAATCGCCGGATACAAAGATCGACTTGAAATTATCAGCCCCGGCGCATTGCCCCATTCCATGACCGTGGAAAAAATGTTGGCCGGACAGCGTTCCGCAAGGAACTTGATTACCGTGGAAGTTCTTCGCGATTATGGGTATGTGGATGCCAGGGGATGGGCGTGAGAACCAAGGTCATTCCCGCGCTGAAAGCACGCAGGTTGGAGCCCATATTTCAGGTCACGGAAGACTATGTAAAAACGACCATTAAGAAGAGTAAAGATCAAAGTGACCTTATAAATGTCGCTACAAGAGATGAATCCGCTGAAGAAAGGGAAAAAGACAGAATATCGGGTCAAGAAATTGGTCAGAGTGACCTTATAAAAGACCTTTTAAAAAAATATGATGACCTTATAAATACGATTCGGGCAAATCCCGGCAGCGATTATCAGACCCTGGCGGATAAAGTTGCCGTCAGTGAAGCCACTGTAAAACGCCATATCCAGAAATTGAAAAGAGCAGGGATACTGCAACGCAAAGGCTCCCGGAAGACCGGGCGTTGGGAGGTCCTTGAACCATGAAAGTTCTGGAACATCTGGTAAAGACGATCCGTTCGGCCACTGCATTCAACCCTGAAATCCAGGTGGCGCCTACCTGTATCTTGTGGCCGGACCGGGACCAACAGTGGGGAATGATTATTCAACTCCTGCAAGCCGTAATGCCGGAACTACTGGTTCTCGGGCAGTACGCTCCGGAAAAGCGAACCGGTCCGGCTATCTGGCTGCGCTGTATTTTAGCGGGCGTGCTTCCTGACGTATCGATCCCGAAAGGGCAAATCCCCATTTTTTATCTGCCGGGCATCAGCCGTCAAGACCTGCGAGCGGTTGAAAGTTGCCCGGATCCTCTTAAACCGCTGGCCGAACTGCAATACCGGGGCGCCATCTGGTCACAGATCAATGCCAGGGACTGGACCATTCTGGCTTTTCTTAAATCCGACCTGGGGGGACTGGGCCTGGATGTGGCCCAGGATAATGATACCAAAAATGCTATGCAGTTAGCGCTGTATCGGGTCCTCGATGAAGATTTGGAGCTGCTGAGAGGCAGGCGCCTCGACAAAGACTACTTCAACACCTTGTTGACCGGTGGTGATCCGATCCGCGACTTGCTGCAATGGCTCGACCAGGGAGATACATTTCAGGCAAATCGGGGCGAAAACGAGTGGAAAGCCTTCGTCGAGGTCTGCAAATCCCAACTGGCATTCAACCCTCAGAAAGAAGGAGTGCTTACGGGTGCTTTTAAGATAGCGGAACATCAAGGCCCCTGGCATGGCGTATGGGAGAGGTTTTGCGAAGCCCCGAAAAGATATCCAAATATCCCCGAACAGATCAATAGATGTCTCCCCCCCAACAACACCCTATTGTGGAACATGGGCGGGGAAAAGTTCCACGGATGGCCGCAATGGAACCGAGATCAGGAAGCTCTGATTCGGGAAGATCTGAATCATTTAAAAGACCTGGCCCCCCACGAAGCGCGAGGAAGACTGGCCGATCTTGAAAAACGTCATCAGGTAAGGCGGAAACTGGTATGGGCTGAATTGGGAGAAGCTCCGCTTGCCCGGGCCATTGCCCATCTGGCAGTGCTGGCGGAGATCACTTCGAGTTCCATTGCCGCTGGTTCACCGGTGGAAATGGCTGCCGCTTACCAGCGATCAGGATGGCTGGCGGACGATGCCCTAGTTCGTGCCCTGGCCTGCGTTACAAAAAATGAAGATGTTGACGCTGTCTCTTCCGCCGTTTGGGCTGTATACACATCCTGGGCTGAGGAGGCGGCTCTTTATCTCCAGAACGCGGTGGAGCACAAAGGTTATCCGGGCGGATCTTTTTCCAAGGGGAATCCTATGGCCTACGAGTCCGGCGAATGCGTCCTTTTTGTGGACGGCCTTCGCTTCGACACAGCCAGAAGACTCGGGGAACTGCTTAATAAAAAGGACTGCCTTTTGCAGGAACGAATCTACTGGGCGCCCCTCCCCACCCTCACCGCCACGGGAAAGCCTTTTGTAACTCCGGTGCGGGACCAAATCAGCGGCCAGGATGTGGGGACTGATTTTGAACCCTGTGTAACGGAAACCGGAAAATCGCTGACAGGTGGTTACTATCTCAAGAAACTGATCATGGATAGCGGCTGGAAAGTTCTCAATGGAACCGACGGTCCGAATGACAAGACCAAGGCCTGGTGCGAATTTGGAAATATCGACCATGAGGGGCACGACCGGGGATGGAAACTGGCGGGTCGCCTGAAAAGCCTGCTGATGGAGATCGCGGACCACGTAACCGCGCTTTTGTCGGCAGGCTGGCAAACCGTTCGCATTGTAACCGATCATGGATGGCTGCTGCTGCCCGGTGGGCTTCCCAGGACCGATCTTCCCAACATCCTCACGGAAAACCGTTGGGGCCGATGTGCGGCGCTCAAACCGGGCGCTCCGAGCGATATACGTCTTTTTCCCTGGTACTGGAATCCCCATCTGTACGTGGCCATGGCAAATGGTATTAGCTGCTTCCGCAAGGGCCTGGAATATGCCCATGGAGGGTTGAGCCTGCAGGAATGCCTCCTGTTGGAATTGCGTGTGAGCGCAAAGGCAATAACAGATACCCGGTCTGCTCAAATCACCGATGTGGCGTGGCGCGGAATGCGATGTACTATCGGCGCACAAGGAGAGTTTGAAGGATTGTCGCTGGATATTCGTAAGCAACCCGGTGATGCCTCCAGCAGTGTGGTACGCGACGCAAAACCGTTCAAGGAAGACGGGACTGCCTCGGTGGTGGTGGAAGATGAAGAGCTGGAGGGCTCAAAAGCCCATATTGTTTTGCTGAATGGAGATGGCGTACTGACGGCACAGATGGAAACGACAATTGGCGGGAGTGCCAAATGATTGAAATGGATGCCATCGACAGATTAGCCGCTACGTCTCTGGACGGATATCTGGTCCGTAAAGACCTCGTCCGAACCTTCAGCCGACAGTTTCCGGTGCCCACCTACGTGGTGGAGTTTTTGCTAGGGCGGTATTGTGCCAGCATTGATCCGGAGGAAATTGAAGAAGGTTTGGAGATTGTCCAGCGCCAGCTTCAGTCGCGTACGGTCAGGGCGGGGGAAGCTGAACTGTTTAAGGCCAGAGCGAGAGAAAACGGCGAGGTGAAGATCATTGACCTTATCACCGCCCGTCTGGATGCCGCAACCGATTCCTATGTGTCCACCCTTCCCAGTTTACAACTTACCAATGTACGGATCAGCCCGGAACTGGTCAACGCCCACGAGCGAATGCTTACCGGTGGATTCTATGCGGAGATCGCTATTGCCTACGACGCCGCTATTGCCCAGGAAAACAAGGGGAGGCCCTTTGGTGTGGAGACGCTCCGGGAAATCCAACTTTCCAAACGGGATGTGCTGGATGTGCTGGTAGAGGCGCGGAAGGCCTTTGATAGTGAACAATGGAAGGCTTTCTTGCTCAGAAGTATTGGGATAGAACCCGCAACACTTACTGAAAGAACCAAGAATGCCTTCCTGCTCAGAATGGTCCCTTTTGTGGAACGCAATTACAACCTGGTGGAACTGGGGCCACGCGGGACCGGCAAGAGCCATTTGTACCAGCAGATATCGCTTTACGCCCATCTGGTTTCCGGCGGCAAAAGCACGGTGGCCAGAATGTTTGTCCACATGGGGACGGGCCAGCGAGGCCTGGTGTGTCAGTATGATGTCGTGTGCTTTGACGAGATTTCGGGTGTCTCATTCGATCAGAAGGACGGCGTCAATATCCTGAAGGGCTACATGGAGTCCGGTGAGTTCAGTCGTGGGAAAGAAAGCATTCGGGCTGACGGATGCATTGTAATGGTGGGAAATTTTGATGTGGATGTGGAACACCAGCAAAGAATCGGGCATCTTTTTGGCCCCATGCCTCAGGAAATGAGGGACGATACGGCGTTCATGGACCGCATACATGCCTACCTGCCGGGGTGGGACGTACCCAAGATTCAAAAAGGACTGCTCACCAATCATTTTGGCCTTGTCAGCGATTTTCTGTCCGAATGCTGGAGCAGGCTGCGGGATCAAAGCCGGATATCCGCCTTGCAGAACAAAGTTTTTTTTGGTGGCGCCCTGAGCGGCCGGGATACCAATGCGGTCAACAAAACGGTCAGCGGGCTTTTGAAACTGCTGCATCCGGGTACAGGCATAGATTGCCCTGAAGAAAGCCTTGAATGGGCAGTCCGTGTCGCCATGGAGGCTCGCCGACGGGTCAAGGAACAGCAGAAACGGATCGGCGCGGCCGAATTCAGAAATACCCATTTCAGCTACGTAATGGGAACCGAAGGTGTCGAACGATTCGTTTCAACCCCCGAGCTCCAAAGCGAAAATAATATCGGCGGCGATCCCTTGGAACCGGGGCAGATCTGGACAATCAGTCCTGGCGGTATAGATGATCATCCGGGCCTTTACAGGATCGAAGTGAACGAAGGGCCGGGTTCGAGCGTGAAAATCCTTAACAAGCCGGTTCCGCCTGCCTTTAGGGAAAGCACCGGATTTGCGGAACAGAACCTCTATGCCCGAGCCGCACAGCTGGTGGGGGACAAAGATCCACGCCATCACGAATTCAGCTTTCAATTGCGTGCCTTTGATGCATCTAAATCCGGTGCAAAACTTGGTATGGCCGTGCTGATTGCCCTTTGTACCGCCCTGCTCAAAAAAAGTGTAAGGGGCGGCTTAATCATTGCGGGCGAAATCAATCTGGGCGGTTCCATAGAACCGGTCCACAACGCGGTATCCATGGCTGAAATTGCTGTTGAAAAAGGGGCTACCGCCCTGCTCATGCCCGTTGCGTGCCGCCGCCAGCTCTTCGAACTCTCTGATGACATGGCTACAAAGATCGATATTCAGTTCTATTCCGACGCCAGGGATGCACTTTTGAAAGCCATTGTGGATTAGGTAGGCAGATCTGATGATAATTGGGGCTTACTTGAAGGTTGGGGAGGCTTGTGCAGAACGTGCTCGACATGTTTTGTCTGAACATGAGAGTAAAAATATAAAGGGATGTCCCCATTTACACGGCCGCATTGTGGATGATGATCTACCTTAAATCCCAAGACTTTACCATGAGAAATCCAAAGATGTCTGAAGAAGAGGGGACGGAAAGTGATAAACCAATAGAGAGCAAACATTTACGGTAATCACCAATCACGAACGCGTCGGCAAGGCACTGGACCTTCTGAAAGCGGGGCTTGGGGGGTTTATGGAGCGCGAAAGGAAGAGTGGGTACGGCGAAGAGATCCATATTTCCGAGATCGAATCATCCGGGCCTGTGAACATCAGTGTGCGGTATGTGAATTTAATCTGAGGGTAGGCAACAGCCTGATAGCACTGGAGGCGGCTCACATAAAATGGCGCCAGGCCGGCGGAAAGCCACGGTTTCTGAACGTATGTTTTATGAGGAAGGAGGGTTTTAAACCCAATACCCGTGAATGAATGGCGTTCATTGAAGTAGTTGATCCATGGCATACGGTTCAAACTGCTTCTCCGACACAGCAGGCCGAATTTTACCATGAAGGGCATAAAGGACTTGAAGAGAATCACACTTGGAACGTCATTTTGTGCTGCTCCGTCATTCCGGCACGCTTTTAGCCGGAATCCAGCTGTCTGTCGCTGACAACCTGGATTCCCGCGTCCGCAGGAATGACGCCCCCGTCTGAATAACCTATGCCCTTGCTCCTCGCCCCTGCTGTCCTCCGTGGGAACGAGGACGGAACGGTGAATGACATTCATTCACGGGTATTGGTTTTAAACCTATGGAAAAAGACAAAAACGAAGATCCCATGCTTCCGGAATATGATTTCAAGAAGATGTCTGGGGGGGCCAGGGGGAAATATTACAAGGCCTACCGTGAGGGGCACACAGTCAAGATCCATCGTGAAGACGGCGCCGTGATGATTGAACCGGATGTTAAGGTAGGGTAGAACGAAATGAAACCCAACATATCAGTCAAGGGCAGAGGACAGGGTTCTGATGGGAAAAAAGGTTGATTTTGTAATCGTTCTGGATGATGGGGTGAGAAAACGCCATTACCTTAAACGTTGCGCGAAAAATCTCTTCATGGTTGAAAAAAGCAGTGTTGACGGTTGTTTATAAAAGGCTTGGCTGCTAAGAGCCGCAAAATAGGGCAAATTTTGTTGACCCTCCTGCAGCGCATCCACGCTTCGATCTCGAATCACTGTTTATGAACCAGTAATTTTTTTTGGATCACAGGAGGGTCTACCTATCTTTCATAGCATCAAAAGCATCCACCTGCAAAATAAACACCATTATTTCAACATGTTACGATTTTTATGGACAAAATTATTCAATTAAATTAACTTAAAATCGCCTCCGTGCGTTAATTTTCACCCGAATCGACGGAGGCGGATATGAGTTTCCCCTACTTTAAAAGGCTATTGCTCAATCGTTTGGAAATCGGAACTCGACAGAAAACCATCTGCGTTTGGTACTTGCTGTTCCTGATGATCTCTACCCGAAAACATACCCTGCAGGAAGCTGCAAAGTTTTCCGGTTTTCATAAGTCTCAGTTCAGCAGGTTTCTGAAAAATCATTCAGACGTGGCTGGTTTCAATTTGAGTCAGCTATCAAGGACGCAAGCAAGACAGTTTTCCGCTTCTATCGATTTCCTGAAAGACGGTTCCATTCCATGGAGAATTGGCATCTTGATTGATAGCACTCTGCAAGGCAGATCAAGCCTGCATACGGATAATGCCAAACGATTCAACCATGGTAAGGGATTCGTCATCGGACACCAGTGGACCAATATCGTTTTGCTGATCAACGGCATGATCATTCCCCTCATGCCAATACCATTTTATAGCAAACGGTATTGCAAAAAACATGGGCTGACCTACAGAACGGAAAAT
>JBBSAR010000200.1:0-7244 GCA_038252125.1 Desulfatiglandales bacterium | reverse complement strand
TTCATGATGCTTTGATAACCCGGGTTGAAGGAAAGGATCAGCATGAACTCCGATGCCGCGGTCAGGACTTCTCCTTTTTTCTCAACGGGCAGGATGCGTCGGTTGTCGGCCAGGGGATGGATGACCACTGTGGTATCCTTTCGGGCCTCCACGATCTCGTCCAGGTAGCAGAAGGCCCCCGCCTTCACGGCCTGGGCCAGGGGGCCGTCCATCCAGACCGTTTCATTTCCCTTGATGAGATAACGACCCACAAGATCCCCCGATGTCAAGTCGTCATGGCAGGCCACGGTAATAAGCGGCCGTTTCAAGCGCCATGCCATATATTCCATGAATCGTGTCTTGCCGCAGCCGGTGGGGCCTTTGAGCAGCAGGGGGAGTTGATTACGGTAAGCCTCGACAAAAACCTCCACCTCATAAGAGGTGGGAAGGTAGTAGGGTTCCTTCTCGATGAGATATTTCTCAAGCTTTTTTGTTTCACTCTTCATGGCAGTAGCCTCGATATTCGTCCAATTGTGCAATTATTGCAAGCAACCAAAATCTCCCGGTAAGAGATTGCGAGCCTTGAAAAACCATTCCGCCATAAGGTTTTCTTACTGTGGGAACTGTTTCTTAAAGTAAGGGTGAAAAGCTATTTGACAAGCACTTGGTCCCGTACACCCGCTGTCTGTCCGTATACAAGGCGCCGGCTGATGGGAGAAAATAGCCATAACGAGCATCGCAGGGAAATAGGGATGGCAAATGTGTACTTGAAAACCGTGGGCAGGGAGCAGGCGCGGCCAGCGGCGCGGCGGTCGGCTTGTTTTACGGACTCTTTTCGGCCTCGGAACCGAGCGTCGCTTATAGGGTTTTTGTTAATAAATGCTTAAGCGAAAAGGGATATGAACCCGTTGGATGGGAATAGTGCAGACCGGTCAAATAGCCTTTTTCCGTAAAATTAAGAAGGAGTGCGTGAAGGAGGTCCTTCAGAAGGGGAGGGCGGGCTCAATTCGCCGCTAATCCCATCCCTCCGCATCCAACGATTCCCACACACCGAGGTCGTTCATACGTTCTTTGTTTATTGAAGCCTTCCGGAATGCCGACTCTAACTCATTGTCTTTGTTTTCCCGGATTCTTTTGATGATTGCCAAGAACCGATTGCGGATTTTCATTTTCACTCTCCATCTATTGCGGCGAGAAGCGCCTCAAAGTCGGTGCTTCCCGTGGACTGAAACCGGGCATCCTCCAGGGGCAGTGCGTCTCCCGCGGCCATGAGCAGCTCCATATGGCTCAGGATTTCGTTTTCGGCCATCATGATGCCCATCCCCTTCAGCAAGCCCGGATCAAAATGGGCAACGGCGATCTCCCGTGCGTTCTTGGGTCCGTCCTTGAGGATCTCCAGGATGTCCGAACATCTCTCCACATGATGGCCGATCAGGACCGCGATCCTTCCGGTGAGTTCGATCTCATTCCATTGGTCTTTATAGTAGAGGCGATGGGCGGGCAAGATAAGCAGGCCGGGATGGTCCGCCGCGATCTTTTGGAGCTTCCGCAACGACCCGATATAGGCGGCAAGACCGTAGAGGGCCGGTCCTCCCGAACAGCGGGGTGAAAGGATAGGCGCCACCTGATGGAAGAAGGTTTCCCTGGTGGGAAAAGGGGTGATATCGGGAAGAACGGTGTCCCCCACGATCAGGACCTCTTCTCCCAAAAGGATGGCGATGGCATCGGGGCTGTGCCCGGGAAGATGGAACGTTTGGACGTCCGTAAACAGCGCATTGTTTCCATCGCCGATCTCCTCCACCTTCAGCTCGTTTCGTTCCCGGTGATAGGCCAGGCAGTTCACCGTTGAAAACGATTCGGGCATGAAGCAGTGCCAGCACGAAGCGGGAAAATCCCTCTTGCCATTTTCCGGAGCCAGGTCCGGATAGACGCGGAGCAACCGGTCATAGACCCAGTGGGCCTTCACCCGTGCGCCCGTTGCCCGGACGATCTCGAACAGCCCTCCATCATGGTCTTCATGACCGTGACTCAGGACCACGCAGGAAAGATCCCCGGGCGAGACGCCGGCCGTTTCAAGCATCCCGAGAAGTGCCTTGCCCGTGCCGTACCTTCCCGCATCCACCAAAAAGGGCTGGTTCGTTTGAACAAAATAGTTCCACGTGGGCCCCAGATCCCATTCTCCCCCGTAAAAATTCTCCGTGGGCAATCCCAAGATTTCCAAGCCCGAAGGCAGATGGAACCGGACCACCATCCCGTTGCCGTTGGGTTTTCCCTCCTCCAATATTCTGGCGCTTTCTTTCAGCATTCTTTCCTATCCTTTCAACCGCTTATGTGAAACGTCTTTTATCTAAATCGAAATCGCTATCGAAACGTAGGTGCGTGGAACGGATCGGTTTCGATCCCGAGGCTGAACCGCACACCGCTACAAGACCTTTCCGACTCCTGACTTCTGACTTCTGACTTCTTTTTATCGCCACTGCTGGCAACCTATACCTCTTTTTTCTGACTTGGTCCATCCCTATACACTTCCGGGGTCCGAATTGAAAGATTCCAAATCGCCATCGGTATCGCAATCGAAATCGAAGGAAATGGGGTCGGGACAGAAAAGCAGCCTTGCCTGCTTTTCATTGTTTGCATTGCAGGGAGGGCAAAGGGTATGATGTCGAGAAGATTCTTGAAGCATAAGGATAGACCGGATTCGATCCCGATCTTGATCCCGATACCGACAGCGATATCGATTCCGATCAAAGTAGGGGCGCAGAGCCTGAAGCCCTATGGCGTGATCTGGCTGGAGCCAGTAGGCGGGTTTAAAGGTCCAAGGATCAACGTTCATAGTTTCCAGCTTTTACTTCTCTTCAGACGGACGGATAAGGGAATATCCTTAGAAAATCAAATACCTGCAATTTGCAGTAAAGTTATTCTATGAACCCATCAAATGGGAAAGGAGATGAAAGATGAGATTCAAGCGGAAACTACTTCGTACTTTTATCCTTTGCATGGCATTGATCCTTCTTTTTGCAGCGGGTTGTGCCGGTCTAACCAAAGCGGGAACGAAGATCAAGCGAATCGACCCGGCAGAAGCCCGGGCGAAAGTCCAGGCCGGCAAAGCTCTGCTCGTCTGCTCCTACGATGATGAAGAATGTAAACGCATGCTTTTGGAGGGCGCCATGTTGCGCAGCATCTTTGAAAGCAAAGTATCCTCATTGTCCAAGGATCAGGAGATCATCTTTTACTGTAATTGACCCGATGAGGCTACTGCCGCCAGTTTGGCGGAGCAGTACTTTGGGATGGGGTATCGCAATGTGGAGGCCCTTAAGGGTGGTTTTAATGCCTGGAAGAGGGAGGGCTATCCCCTCAATGAACGGGAATAGAGGTAAGGACAATGGGGACGTTGTCAACTTGTAAACTTGACGCGGAAAAGATAAGACAAACCCAGAACCTTGAACCTCTCAACCTTCGAACCCTCAACCCCTCACCTTTCATCCTTGTTTTTCATCCATTGTCGCCCCTTGACGGTCAGATGATAACGTTGGGTGGGGCTGCGGGGGGAGTCGGGTTGGGTGCGTTCAATCCATCCTCCGTTCAGGGCCGGGTTCAGATAGTTCTTTCTGAATGTGGGCCGGTGAGAGAGCTTCAGTGCTTTCATGAGATCAGCGCTGCTCATCTCATCGCCGCCGATAGTCTCAATGAGCAGTACTACATGGTCGCTTACATGGTCGCATACTTGGTCGGTGTCAACAGCTTCGCTCATAGTATCGAGCAGGGCTTTCAACATGAATTCGACAAATGGGGTGACGTCGGCATGTTCATCCGCTTGGGCGAGCACGCGGTAATAGTCCTCCTGCCGGTCCCGGATCACGGTTTCCACCGGCAGGTATGCCAGTAGCGGTTTCCAGTTTCGCAGAATAAGGGTTTGCCACAGCCGCCCCATGCGGCCATTGCCGTCGGCGAACGGATGGATGAATTCCAGTTCATAATGGAACAGACAGCCGGCAACCAGAGGGTGTTCCTCGGTGTGTTTCAGCCAGTCAAGCAGTTGGTCCGTCAGATACGGAACCCTGTGGGCGGGGGGGGCCATATGTACCACTTGTTCGCCGCGAAATATGCTCACGTCACCGGAGCGGAACACGCCGGGGTGATCCATCAGCGCTGACATGAGCAGTCCGTGGGCGCCCAGCAGATGTTCCCGCGATGTAGACCTCCATTCTTCCATTGCTTCATAGGCAGCAAAGGCGTTTCGCACTTCCTGAATTTCACGGGGGTGTCCGAGTACCCTTTTTCCATCAATGACGGCGGTTACCTGCTCCAGGGTAAGTGTGTTGTTTTCGATAGCCAGCGAGGCCTGAATGGTTCGAATGCGGTTCTCCCGGCGCAGGCGCGGCGTGAGATTCTTCTCCGCCAATACGGTATAGCCCCCGATGACCTCGCTGATCTCTGCGACCAGCCTAACAATGGCGGGGGTAATGGTATAAGGCGGGCGGTACTCTGTTTTTTTCATCGCAAGAACCTCTTTAAAATGGGAATTGCTGTAAACTCCCTAACCATGTTGATTGACATCTTATTATGAGATATGTTTATGTTTCAAGGGAAATTGAGGATGCCGAACCGATGAATGCGGGAGGGTTGGATCATGAATGACGGTCTTGATGTAATTATCGTGGATGATGATATCGAAATCTGTGAAACGGTCTCCGAACTCGTCAGAAAATTTTACGTCTGGGGCGATGTTTTCTCCTTTTCGGATATCGAGGAGGGAAGGTCTTACTGTCTTAGGCGAGAATCGGGCATTGCCATATTCGTGTTGGATGTCTTTTTAGGGGACGGGACCGGATTTTCTTTTCTGGAATCCATTTCCGGGAGGTTTCCCAACGCATATGAGGACACCATTATCATCACGGGGAATGCCAGTGAAGATGTAGTGAATATGTGTGTGGCATCCGATGTATATTACCTGCTCGAAAAGCCGATTCGATCTTATGCCCTGCAGTTCGCGATTCGGGCCATCGTAACCAAATATATCGGATTCGCCAAAAGAATCCTTGGAAACCCATCCTTTGCCCAGAGTGTTGACCGCCTTCTGATCGACGAATTTCGCGAGAGTGCACCCCCAGGTTCATGAGGCGCTCGCACAGGCGGTGGAACTGACAGGTTCCATTCTGAACCCTCACGCCTAATCTCCCTGCCACAATGGAAGAACTGCTTTGCATTAGAGCCTATCTTGTATCATAATACAAATGCTGGTTTCTGAAGGAACGGATTCGGCCCTCAAAAATCTTGGGGCACAGCTTAAAAGTGGCCGATTGAAGGGAAAAAGACTCGATGAAATTGCAAACGAACAAGATGATTGCCGAAAAAGAAGGCCGCATCGGATGGATTACTTTTAACAACCCCTCGAAACGAAACGCCGTTTCCCTGGAGATGTGGGAAGCCCTGTCTGAAATAGTCCGTGATTTCGACCGGGACGATACGGTTCGCGTGGTTGTTTTGAGGGGAACGGGGGATAAGGCCTTTGTCTCCGGCGCCGATATCTCGGAATTTGAGCAAAAGCGCCATTCCTCCGCCTCACGAAGATCCTATGATGAAAGGGCCGCGTTGGCCACCGACCTTTTGTCCCGATCAAGCAAACCGGTCATCGCCATGATCCGGGGGTTTTGCATCGGGGCGGGGATGGCCATCGCCTTGAGCGCGGACATTCGCTTCGCCACGCCGGACTCCCGATTCGGCATCCCCGCGGCCAGGCTGGGCCTGGGATACGGTTATGCCGGCGCCAAGGCGTTGACCGATCTGGTGGGACCCTCCCACGCCAAGGATATCTTTTTCTCCGCCCGTTTCCTGGATACGGACGAGGCCTACCGCATGGGTCTTGTGAACAGGATCGTGTCCGAAGATGAACTGGAAACGGCTGTTCGCTCCTATGTGGAGTTGATCGCCAACAACGCGCCGTTGACCATAAAGGCGGCAAAGGCGGCCGTGAACGGGGCAAGAAACGACCCCCCTGAACGGGACCTGGACGAAATCGCCAGAATGGTGGATGCCTGTTTTGACAGCAGCGATTATGCCGAGGGACGCCGCGCCTTTTTAGAGAAACGCACCCCGAAGTTTACCGGTTCATGATCGCCGGATCCATCGGGATGGATTCGACGATCCATTTGAAATTTCCCGGCCCATGGGGTCTATCCGCAAAATACTTCCGTCTCTTGTTCCTCTCTTAATGATTGTTTGGCGAGACTGCCTTTTCCCTATCCTCACGAAATTCAGGACAGCCGCTTCCGATAGGAAGACAAAGTCGGACCCCCCGGATCGGGATATTCCGTTGACAGAGTTTCATGTCTTTGATATTGTTTGAATTATGTCGCGACATAAGAAAATAAAAGAAATTCATGTGGTTCAAGGTGCAAGAAAGATTCTTTGGAATCTCCTGCTGATCAGTGCGGGAAGTGTCCTTTGTGCATTATCCATTAACGGTATTCTGCTTCCCAAGGGGTTCTACGGCGCCGGATTTACGGGGATTGCGCTCCTGGTTCACTATATGGCGCCGGCGCTTCCGGTGTCGCTCGTCTATCTTGCCATTAATATCCCCGTATTCGGGATAGGCTGGATATATGTGGGGAGGCGCTTCTTCTACTACAGTATCGCCGGCATGCTTATCTTCACGGCGACCGTGGAATGGATTCACTTTCCCATCCCCGTCAACGACCAGATCTTATGCGCCCTCCTTGCCGGGATACTCATGGGCACCGGATCCGGAATCATCCTGAAATCTCAAGGGTCGGCGGGCGGCCTGGATATCCTGTCCGTTGTTCTGCTAAAACGGTTCTCCATTCGCCTCGGGTCCACGATTCTCGCCTTTAATATCGCCGTCCTCACGGCGGGAGCCATCCTGTTCACCTTGGAAAAGGCGCTTTATACACTCATTTACCTCTATGTGAACGCCCACATGGTCAATTTGATGATCACCGGTCTGAGTCAGCGCAAGGCGGTGTATATCATTACGCCCCAATGGGAGGATATCGCGCATCACATCATGCGGGATATGCATCGCGGGGTAACGATCCTCAAAGGGCAGGGGGCCTACTCGGGAAAGGCGGAAAAGATTCTCTATACGGTGATCACGTTCCGCGAGCTGGGGGTGTTGAAACGCCTGGTCGCAGCTCACGATCCGGATGCGTTCATGGTGGTAAGCGATACCCTGGAGGTCATGGGACAGCGCATCGGAAACCAGCCTCATTGGTAAGAGGTACGGGGAGTGGCCGCGATTCCGAATC
>JBBSAR010000199.1:0-7339 GCA_038252125.1 Desulfatiglandales bacterium | reverse complement strand
TGCCCGCATTGGTCTTGAATCCGCTGTCCAGCAGACTGTATCCCGCTATCTGGGTGCGCGTATCCACGCCGGGGAGCTTTTTGAAAATACTGTCCACCCGTCTGGAAACGGCCTCGGTGCGATTGAGGCTGGCGCCGTCCGGCATGATGATCGCCGCCATCACGTATCCCTGATCCTCGTTCGGAACAAAGCTCGTGGGAAGCACCTCAAAGAGGTGAACAATGGCATAGATCAGCACCGCCAGAATCATAAACGCGATCAGCATCCGTTTGATGACAAAAACCACGGCATGGCCGAAGGCGCGGGTGATGGCATCCACCTGACGGTTGAACCATGCGAAGAATCCGCGGGTGGGAGGCGCGGTGTGCCTCAGCAGGAATCCACACATGGATGGCGTCAGGGTCAGGGCCACGAATCCCGAGACCGTAACGGAAATGACGATGGTGATGGCAAACTGCTTGTAGAGTTGCCCCGTGGTGCCGGGCAGAAATGCCGCGGGGATAAAGACCGACGCCATCACCAGCACAACGGCGATGAGCGATGTGGATATCTCTCCCATGGCCCGAACAGTGGCCTCTTTGGGCGCCAGGTGATACCGGGCCATGTTGCGCTCCACGTTTTCAACCACAACGATGGCATCATCCACCACCATGCCGATGGCAAGCACCAGGCCGAAGAGGGTGAGGAGGTTGATGGAAAAGCCTAACGCCAGCATGCCGGTAAAGGTGCTCACAAGGGCGACAATGATGGCAACGGAACAGATAATGGTGGTACGAAAGCTCTGAAGGAAGAAATACACAACGAATATGACCAGCAGGATCGCCTCGAAAAGCGTATGAACCACCTCTTTGATGGAAAGGCGCACGAAGTCGTTAGTGTCCAGGGAGATCATGTAATCAAGGCCGCTGGGAAAACGGGCCTTCATCTCTTCGAGCGTCTTCCGGACGGCCTTGGACACCTCCAGTCCGTTGGCCCCGGGCTGCTGGTAGATAGCGATGAGCGTGGCAGGGGTTCCGTTCAACCTGCTGTCGGTCACATATTGTCTCAGACCGACCTCGGCGCGGGCAACGTCCTTCAATCGCACGATGCTGCTCCCGTCCGGGTTCGCGCGCAAAATAATATTTTCGTACTGCGAAGGCTCGGTGAAAGGCTTTTGCGTCACCACCGGAACCGTCAGTTGCACAGGCCCTGCCGTGGGCTCCTGCCCGATCTGGCCGGCGCCATACAGGGCGTTTTGACCCGCAACGGCCTGCTGAATGTCACTGGTGGTGATCCCCAGCGATGCCATTCGGTCCGGATTCATCCAGATGCGCATGGCCTGATCCGCGACCCCCATGATCTGGGCCTGTCCGGCGCCCGGCACCCGCTTGACGGCATCGAGGACGTAC
The DNA here is from genome assembly GCA_038252125.1 of Desulfatiglandales bacterium. Classification (GTDB taxonomy): domain Bacteria; phylum Desulfobacterota; class DSM-4660; order Desulfatiglandales; family Desulfatiglandaceae; genus DUZB01. Next base: position 5,951 of record JBBSAR010000199.1, on the reverse strand, counting down.
ACATTGGCGTAATTGGCGATGTATTCACTGCTGTAGCGCTCCCCCGGGGAAAAGATGCCGATGAGCATCATGATGGAGGAGGCCTTCTTCTGCACGGAAACGCCTTGCTGCACCACGGCCTCTGGCAATTGGGGAGCGGCGAGGCTGACACGATTCTGTACCTGCACCTGGGCGATATCCGGATCGGTATTGAGCGAAAAATAGACGGTCAGCGTCAATTGACCGGTGGAGGAACTGGTGGAAGACATATAAAGCATGTTGTCCACGCCGTTGATCTGGGCCTCGATGGGTGCTGCCACGGAATCGGCAACGGTCTGGGAATCGGCCCCGGGATACACGGCCGACACCGTCACCTGGACAGGGGTGATAGGCGGATACTGCTCCACCGGAAGAACGGTCATGGCCACCAGACCCCCAAGGCAGATGAGGACCGCAACGACCGTGGCGAAGATGGGTCGATCGATGAAGAATTTGGAGAACACGGTGCGGGGCTCCTTTACCTGTCGGCCGCCGCCGATCCCTTTTCAGACGGGCGGGAAGCGGCTGTTTTGGATGCCTGACCGGGGACGTAAGGCTTTGTCTCAACGGATACGCCGGGCCTCAGCGTGAGACCACCGTCCACCACCACCTGCTCCCCGGCGTTCAGTCCTTCGAATATGAACCAGTCGTTACCATGCCATTCCCCCACCGTAACGGGTCGTTCTTCCACCTTGCCGCCCTTTCCCACCACCCACACGAACTGGCCTTTCGAGCCCTGCTGGACCGCCCGCTGGGGCAACAGGATTGCCCCGGGTCGAATCGTTCCTATCAGACGTACCCGGACGTACTGGTTGGGGCGCAGCGCTCCCTTGGGGTTTTTCACACTGACCCGAATGAGAAATGTTCCGGTCTGCGGGTTGTAGGATGGTTCGGCGAAGGTCATCCGTCCCCTGTAGGGAAAGACCGAGCCGTCCACCAGGACAATTTCCACCTCATATTCGTGGTGCGGGGGTGGATGCAACAGACCTTTGGCTATCTGGCGTCGATACTCCTGCATTTCGTTTTCCGAGATGCTGAAGTTCACCCACATGGGGGAAAGCACAGCCACTGTGGTGAGCAGACTGTTCTGGGGATTGATATAGGTCCCGTCGGTCTGTATAGCTGAACTGCTGATACCGTTTACAGGAGACAGGATGGTGGTATAGGAAAGGTTGAGTTCCGCCTGATCGACCTGGGCCTGGGCCTGGGCAACCGCCGCGGATGTGGAAAGATAACGGCCCCTCGCGTCGTCCAGATCCTTCTGAGAGAGGGCGTTCTGTTCCGTCAGGGGTTTGACGCGGGCAAGATCAAGGCGGGCCGTTTCCATCGCGGCCTGCTGTTTGGCCAGAGCGGCCTTCGCCTGATTGAGCTGAACCTGAAACGGCTTTGGGTCCATCTGAAAAAAAATCTGTCCCTCTTTCACCATGGAGCCTTCAGTATACAGGCGCTTGTCGAGAAAGCCGCTGACCCGCGCCTGAATATTGACCAGGTGCGAGCTCTGGGTTTGCGCAACGTATTCGAAAACCACCGGCACATCTTTCCTGGCAACCTTCGTAACCCAGACAACGGACGGTGCCGGAGCAGGCGGCTCAGTCTTGCTTTTGCATGCCGCGACAAAGAAAAAAATCGCCAGCGCGAGGCACGCAACAACCGATTGGACACGGCACAACCTTCTAAAGTTATTGGATTTATCTTCCATCAACAAGTCTTCCTATTTTCTCAGGAAACGCAGTTTAATCCGCCCGCTCTACTCTTCAACATTAACCGGCTCCACCTGAAGCCTCTTGTAATAGAAATTCTGGCCATACAGGACACTCACAGGATTATGGCCGGTAACCCGGTCCTTGGCGACCAGCGTTGTGACCGGCGCTTCCGAGTATTTGCTGAACAGCATGTCATGACCGACGCAGAGGCCGACAATAACGTTCATATCGGTCCTGGCCCGGTTCAGGAGTTTGGCCTGGGCCACCGGATTGCAGGCCGGTTCAAAGGCGCCCGGCCGCACCTTGTCGGACTCTTTCAGCCCCAGTTCCAGCTTGTCGATGCTGCCGGCCTTGCAGCAGACGCTCACCGGGTTGAAACCCTGGGCCTTGAAAATTGCCGCCAGGGTGTTGGTTTCTTCGAGCAGACCGATACAGGTCGCAATGCCGATTTTTTCATAGCCCATGAGTTTGGCAAAAGCGATGGTGTCCTCGACCCTGGTCCAACGGGCATTCAGCGCCTCGCTTCCGGGAATCGGCTGGTAGCACAGGCCTTCCACTTTGGCGGCCACCCGGGCCATTTTGGCATCCTCGCTGTCGCCCTTGTACAATTCAAAACATTCCTGAATCACCTCCAGGTGGTCCTTCGAGGGACAATTGCCTGGTTTGGGAGGCCTGGTTTCCGGATCATTGCTCCAGCAATGGGTTGTGCCGCGTTTCTGCCAGGTTTTGCTGCACTGACTGCACGAAAAATTTGTATTTTTCATCATTTTCTTTAACCTCTCCCTTCCTGAATAAAAGGATAGGACTATTAATTGTATCTTATTTCTATTCAAAAATCCCGGTTGAAATGGAGTTCGTGCCATTGTTTTTGAAACGGATGGCGAATAGTGAGCCATCATTTTGCTGTTGTTCCGTGCCGTTTACACGTCAACAAAATTGCGACGTTTGCCATGAGGAGGTTTTGCCTTGGGAGCGGCGTTTAATGCTCTCACGATGACCTTTCGGGTATCGGCCGGGTCGATGACCGCATCTATCTCTAAAGTGGACCCCATATCAAGACCGATTTTCATAAAATTTAAGCTACCAAAGAACTCCTGATATCCTCATCTGATCAATCTAATTTAGAATCTTTTATGCCAACCGCATTGAATAATAATCTTGTCATTTCATTGTATCCTATTGAAATTCCATGGTGATGAGTACGTGACCAATGAGCCATTCCTGCCATGGGTTTTGAATATGATACGTTATATTGATGCGATTCGACCCCGCTCACAAAGATAGTGATGCCAAAGGATCCTTGCCGCTACTGCCCTCCATGGCCGCCAATTCAGTGCGATTCCGTCCACCTCCTTCGAACCGGGTGTCTTTGCCAACCCTCTCAACCCTTGGATGGCCTTTGCCAATGCCAGATCGCCCGAAGGCCACACGTCCGTCCTGCGTAATGAAAACAGCAAATAGGTATCGGCCGTCCACGCCCCGATCCCTCTCAATTCCATGAGGTATTTCCTGGCATCATCGTTGTCCATCGACTCCAGCGCTTCTAAATGGATCTCGCCGACCATGATACCGCGGGCCACCCCTCGGACATAGGAGGCCTTTTGGCGACTAAAACCTATCGCCCTCAACGTATCATCATCCAGAGATAGGAACGCTTCGGGATTGAAGGAATCGATAGAATTTTCCAGCTTGATGAACGCTGCCTTTGCCGATTCCAGGGAGACCTGCTGAGCGAGGATAGACATGACAATACCGGGAAAACCGGGCGCATGGATCCAAAACGGGGGGTTCCCCCACTTTGACACAACGGAGGCAAAACCCGGGTCTTGCATACATAATTCGGAAACAGCCCGATTGTATGTTTCATCTGTCAATGCAGAATTCAATGGTTCACTCATTCATCAAGAAATGCTTCAGAAATCTTTTTGTCCGGATATTGTCCATTAATATTTTTCATGCTGCTCTTGTTCCAGCCTGAATGTGCATGAGCTCTCTTGATGATCTCGACATTTGGACGGCAGCCGCGTGGTTTTAACTCCCTGCCTAATCCGGCTGCTGATGAATCAACTTCATCCCCGGATACGGCGCCCGAAAATGGACAATGCCCGTCCCGTCCAAACTGCCGATGAAGGCGGTTTCAAGATTTTTCCATCCAAAGCAAATGTTCGTGGGCCTTTTGAGAAACCTGCCTCTCGGATCTTCCAGAGCCATCACCAACCCCGCTTCCGGCGTGATATAGCCGATGGCATTCCAAGCGGGAAAAGTGACCCACAGGTTCCCCGCTTCATCAAAGGCAATGCCGTCCGGATACCCGAGTTCGGCCAGCGGAGAGGGCCCGTAAATCGTCGGTGACGAGAGGGAACCATCGGCTTCGATATTATATCGCAATATGACCCTTTGCATGGTGGCAGCCACGTAAAGTTTGCTTTCATCGGCGTTCAGCGCTACGCCGTTGGCGAAGCAGATACCTTCTGCCACGATGCGGGCACTCCCCTTTTCTATGAGCACCAGACATCCGTCCGGGGCCGGATTCCGGATCGCGTCCTCAATATCCGTCCGATAGGTGGAATTGGAGACCCAGAGACGGCCCTTGCTGTCCACAAAGGGAAAGTTGGGTGTGGGCATTCTCTTCCCCTCCGCCTCAGTCATTAAAACCCTGTGAGTCCCATCTCTGCCCAAGGATTGGCACTGGCCGTTGCCGATGTTGGCGATGATGCAATTTCCTTCACCGTCAAGGCAGATACCATTGGGGATACCGCCGACGTCACCGTGAAAGGAGGTTTTGCCATCCGGGCTGATCATGGCTATCCGCCCTCCGGCATCAGCGGCCAGCACGGTCCCGTCCTTCCGAACCATGACGCCTTCCGGCCTCACGATTCCTGCACCGAGGATATGGATCTCGTTGTGGTCTATCTTTTTAATGCGTAACATTTCACCCAAAAGATGCAATTAGCCGTTAGATCTTAAATTTGTAATATCAGATAGTTGCTAATCAATTTACAATCTAACGAACGTTACCCCCATTTCCATCACAAACATTTTGCATGGGTCAAAAGCGGGCTTGGCCACATGTCCCGTTTTGTTTACTATTGATGCAACTGCAGCAATCCCGGAATCAGGCTGAAATGGTTATCCTTTGAATAAAGTTGATACCCATGCTGAAAAGCAAGAGCTGCAATCCAGACGTCATTTGTAGGTATGGGGGTTCCTGCCACCTTCAAATTGTTCAGTATTGAAGCGTAGAAATCAGCCGTACCCTCATCAACGGGGTGAACAACGACTCTCGGAGAATCCAAAAAAAGACTAAGTTCCTCCTTGTTGTCCACTTCTCTGGTCCCACCTTTGAAACCTGAAAAAAGCTCACCGATACTGATCGCTGAAAAGCCTATTACATCCATTCGTTTCAACGCATTCACCACATCCACATCTCCCTTCATGGCAAACGAATAGATATTGGTGTCGATCAATACCCTTTTCATTTCCAAAGCTCCTGATCAACTTGTCGTTCCCGATCTATCTTCGTTTGAATTTCTCTGAATTGGCCTTCACTCCATCTGCCAAACAAGTGATCCAGATCATTGTATTCACGCGAGAATTTTTTCTTTTTCCGAAGGCCAAGGCCTTCCTTGACAATTTCAAGCGCTAACTGATTGATGCTCTTGCCTTGTTCTGCCGCAACCGATTTTAGTTTGTCCGCGACCTCTGGCTCAACGCCCCGGATGGTAACAGCTTTCATGGCAGCCTCCCGATGATGATATCATTACATGCCTTCATATTGACATCACTATATAGCACCATACGTTATCTGTCAAAGGGGAACTTTTCGAACTGCGAGCCCACATTTCTTATATACGTTTGGATCACATGAAAACTTTTACCGTGAGCTGAAAAGATATTTGCAATGACTTCCCCAAGACTTCAATGTATCCTCCCGGCAAAAAGGAAGGTCATCGTGGGAATTCCCGAAGCCGTTGCAGAGATGAATACACGGACCGCTCGGCTACCGCCTGCATCAATGGAATCTCTTCCATGGGAGCGCCATGCAGCAATTCTCTGGCAACGATAAAGAAAGCCTGCCATGGCAACTTGTTCTTTCCTATGGATAATCTGCTGCGCAAAGCCATCCAGAACAGGCGTTCCCCCCACAAATCCCGCTTTTCCTCCAGGATCTCGTCAAGAATGAGATCTGCCGCGATTCCTATGCTGAAAGAGCTGCCAAAAGGAAGGTCT
>JBBSAR010000198.1:0-7412 GCA_038252125.1 Desulfatiglandales bacterium | reverse complement strand
GCAGGAGTGATCCACAAGTTCCTTCCGCTTGCAGTAAAGACAAGATCGGGGTTACGGACTGCATTTGCCGCAAGCGGAAGGAACTTGTGGATCACTCCTGCGGCAAGCCGCTGGAGGCCTGCTTCATGTTCGGCTCGATGGGACAATACTACCTGGATCGGAATATGGGGAGAAGGATCGATGTGGAGGAAGCCATCGCCATTATGACCCAATGCCAGGAGGCCGGCCTCGTCACCCAGCCTGCCACTTCCCAGAATCCGTCCGGCATGTGCAACTGCTGTGGAGATTGCTGCGGCGTGTTATCCGCGCTAAATAAGTTCCCTAAACCGGCGGAAAGGGTTTTTTCCAACCACTATGCAGTAATAGATGGCGAAGCGTGCATTGGTTGCGAAACCTGTGTGGATCGATGCCAGATGAACGCCCTGAGCATGAATGATGAGGCCGCGGCGGAAGTGGACCTGGACCGTTGTATCGGGTGTGGGCTTTGCGTCATTACCTGTCCTTCGGAAGCCCTGCAACTGAAACTCAAAAGTGAAGATCAGATTCGCGTTCCGCCTGCCACCAGCGCCGAGCAGATGATGCGTCTGGCACGGAAACGGGGGGTGGTTGGCTGAGGGATAAAAAGCATGGGAACGTCTGGTTGACTTAACCCTTGTTGTGCGTAAAAAGCCGAAAAGAGAAAATACTCCATGATCACACCCCAACTCATTCTACACCTTCTTCTTATACTCTCCGTGGCCTGGATTCTGGGATCTTTGTTTTCCCGGTTCGGTCTTCCGGCCATGCTTGGGGAACTTCTGGCCGGGGTCATCCTGGGCCCCCCTCTTCTGGGTGTTGTCCTGTCTTCCGATCCTATAGAACTGTTGGCGGAATTCGGGATATTCTTTGTCATGTTCCACTCCGGAATGGAGATGGACCCGAAGGAACTTCTGGAGCATATTTGGCCTTCTCTCGGGGTGGCCGTGGGAGGGTTTATCATCCCCTATGCCCTGGGTTTTCTGACGGCAAAAGCCTTTGGCGCCACGCTGTTCCAGGCACTGGTGATAGGCATGGGCGTTTCGGTTACGGCAATCGCCGTTCAGGTGGTGATCCTTTATTCCATGAAAATCAATCAAAGCGAATTGGGGCACGTAATCATCGGCGCGGCCATTGCCGACGACATCCTTGCCCTTATCGCACTCTCCACCCTCCTGGGTCTTGCCCAGACGGGAAGCATCAGTTTTTCGGCCATCAGCCTTATCCTTGTAAAGGTAATCGTCTTTTTTACCCTGACCATTCTTGTGGGGGAGTTTGTCGTCCCGCGATTTACCAGACACCTGACCGATAAGGGAGGAAAGGCCTTCACTTTCGCAGTTGTGGTGGCCCTGCTGATGGGCTATTTTGCCGAGATGGCGGGTTTGCATCTCGTGGTGGGGGCTTTTCTGGCAGGACAGTTTGTTCGTAGAGAAATCCTGGACAGCAAGGTGTATGAAGTAATCAACGACCGCTTTTTCGGCATCAGCTATGGATTTCTGGTGCCCATTTTTTTCGCAACCCTCTCTTTTCATCTCCATCTCTCCCTGGAACCTTCCTTTCTCATCTTTTCCCTTGCCTTGATTCTGGTTGCCGTCGCGGGCAAGCTGATAGGATGCGGTCTGGGGGCCGCCCTGTTCAAATACAATTTCTGGGAGTCCAACATTATCGGGTTCGGAATGAATGGCCGCGGCGCCGTGGAACTGGTGATTGCCACGGTGGTTCTCAAACAGAGCCAGATCCTGATGACAAACGGTGTGATCAATGCCCCTCTGTTGACCGATAACCAATTCTCCGCGCTGATTCTCATGGCTTTTGTCACGACCTTTCTTGCACCTGTTTCTCTCAAATGGGCCGTCGCCCGGGCCTGCGGTTCCAAGGAAAAGGCGGAATTCTGCGATCTGTGGGATGAATCAAGGGGGTCGTAACCCGAGACGACACAAACAAAGGGTGCATTGAATAAAGAAATTCCATTTTAAAGTATCTTATTCAAAAACCGTGGCAGGAAAAGTTCCGTTGAATTTACCATGCAACTCTTCATGACGCCTTGTATCCCATCCGGCATTTGTGGTAAGAAAGAACCCTTGACTGGTGGCATAAACTCTCACGGAGGTCATTTGCATGAAGGAATTCGGGTTGGAGGAGTTGCGGCAATTCGATGGCAGGGAAGGCAGACCCGCCTATGTGGCTTACAGCGGGAAGGTCTACGACGTGACGGAAAGCAAACGTTGGAAAGACGGCCTTCACATGAACCGGCATCATGCGGGGAACAATCTGACCACGGACATTCAGGCTGCGCCCCATGAGCCGAGCGTACTCGAAAGATACCCACAGATAGGGACCGTGAAAGAAGAGGAAGGGACCGACAGGGAGTTGCCGCCTGTGCTTTCCCGGATTTTGGCGAGGGTGCCTTTTTTCAGAAGACACCCGCACCCCATGACCATCCATTTTCCCATTGCCTTTACCTTTGCCGTGCTTGGGTTCACTTTTCTGTATCTGATTACCGGACTGAAGAGCTTTGATGTCACGGCCTTTCACTGTCTCGGGGCCGCCATTTTCTTCACTCCCGTCGCCATGCTCACCGGTTTTTATACCTGGTGGTTGAACTACGGGGCCAGATCGATCCCGCCGGTGAGGAAAAAACAATGCCTCTCTTTTCTTCTTCTTGCCTTCGAAATCGTCCTCTTTGTCTGGCGATGGAAAAACCCCGTCGTTCTTCAATCGCCGGGATGGCAGAGCGCGGTTTATTGCCTGCTTATCGTTTTTATGTTCGTTGTAGTGACCATGATCGGGTGGTTCGGCGCCAGTCTCACCTTTCCTATTGAAAAATCGGCAGCCGGAAAATCGTAGCCTTCGAACAAATACTCCATTTTTTGTTTCAAAATACAGCGTTTACCCCATTTGTCTTAGAGTTAAAACGGGAGATATTGTGTAGTCTAAATCGATTGATTTTTACCATTCTCAACCGCAAAAAGCATGGAAACACAGAGTGGATGCATGAAAAAAAAAAGCAGATTCATCATTGTGGGATGGGGTTTACTTTGCGCGGCGATACTTTTTTCAGGCTGCAACCAGATGCTGCTCTTCAATCCCAAAGGACCCATCGGCGAGGCGGAGCGAACGGACATCTACATCGCAATCGCCCTCATGTTGATCGTCGTTATTCCCGTCTTTGTGATGGCCATCTGGTTCCCCTGGAAATACCGTGCCTCCAACACCAAGGCGACCTATATGCCCAAATGGAGTTATTCCGGCAAGATAGACCTGCTCGTCTGGTTGGTCCCCATTGCCATCATCACGGGCCTGGCGACTCTGGTTTGGATTGAGACCCACCGTCTGAATCCCTATAAACCGATCGAATCCGATGTCAGACCCATCCCCATAGAAGCCGTGTCCCTGGATTGGAAATGGCTTTTTATCTATCCGGAGCAGAATATTGCCAGCGTCAACGAGCTTGTTTTTCCCGCCAGGGTTCCTCTGAGCTTCCGAGTCACATCTGACACGGTGATGACGTCGTTCTTCATCCCGCAATTAGGCAGCCAGATTTACGGCATGGCGGGTATGCAGACCCGATTGCATCTCATGGCCGACGAACCAGGCGTCTATCGCGGTCAGAACCAGCAGTTCAGCGGCGATGGTTTCTCCAAAATGCACTTTAAGGCAAGGGCTGTTCTCCGGAAGGAATTCGACGAGTGGGTGAAGAAAACCAGACAATCCTCCAACAAACTGGATCTGGCCCGTTATGAGGAGATGGAAAAACCGACCATCGGATATCCTGTCACACTCTTTTCCGCCGTGCAACCCGGTCTGTTCGACGATATCATTCGCAAATTCAATCCCATGTGGGTGAAACCCCGCGCCACGGGTGGAGACGCCGCGTCGGCTTACGGAAAAGGCGATCTTTTGGAGGAACGTTCCCATGTTCGGTAAGTTAACCCTTTCAGCCATACCATATGATGTTCCGATTACTATCGGCGCCGTGGCCGGCGCCATGCTGCTGGCCCTGGTGATCCTGGCTCTCATTACCTATTACCGGAAGTGGCCCTATCTCTGGAAAGAATGGCTCACCAGCCTGGACCCAAAGAGAATCGGCATCATGTATATTATCCTGGCCCTGGTCATGCTGCTGCGGGGGTTCTCGGACGCCATCCTCATGCGTTCGCAACAGGCCATGGCGGTGGGCGCATCGCAGGGTTTTCTTGCGCCGGAGCACTTCAACCAGATCTTCGGGGCTCACGGCTCCATCATGATTGTGTTCATGGCCATGCCGTTTCTGACCGGGTTGATGAATATTGTGGCGCCTCAGCAAATCGGTTCCCGTGATGTGGCCTTTCCTTTCATGAATGCGGTCAGCCTCTGGTTGACCGTGGCAGGGGCGTTGCTGGTCATGACATCGCTGGGCGTGGGAGAATTTTCCAAGGCGGGCTGGTCGGGGTATGCGCCCTTGACCGAAAAGCAATACAGCCCCGGCACGGGAGTGGACTACTGGATATGGGCGTTCCAGATCGCCGGAGCCGCTTCGCTCATGAGCGGCATCAACTTTCTGGTGACGATCTTCAAGATGCGGGCGCCCGGAATGAGGCTCATGCGGATGCCTATGTTCGTGTGGACCACCCTGGTCACCAATGTGCTCATGATTTTCGCCTTTCCGGTCCTGACCGTCGCCCTTTTTCTCATCACGCTCGACCGTTATCTCGGCATGCACTTTTTTACCAATGAACTCGGCGGTAACATGATGATGTACACCAACCTGTTCTGGATCTGGGGGCATCCCGAGGTCTATATCGTGATCCTGCCCGCCTTCGGCATCTTCTCGGAGGTGGTGGCCACCTTTTCCGGAAAGCGGCTTTTCGGGTATACGTCCCTGGTCTATGCCAGCGTGGCGATTACGGTGCTTTCCTTTTGCGTCTGGTTGCACCATTTTTTTACCATGGGCGCCAGCCCCAACGTCAATATCGTCTTTGGCATTTCCACCATGATGATAGCGGTCCCAACCGGGGTAAAGATCTTCAACTGGCTCTTTACCATGTATCGCGGCCGCATCCGGTTCACCACACCCATGTATTGGACCCTGGCCTTCATCTCGACTTTCGCCATCGGCGGCATGACGGGCGTGTTGCTTTCCGTACCACCCGCGGACTATGTGCTTCACAACAGCCTCTTTTTAATCGCGCACTTTCACAACATGCTGATTCCGGGGACGTTGTTCGGGTTTTTCGCGGGCTACGCCTACTGGTTTCCGAAGGCCATCGGCTTTCCCTTAAGCGAGAAATGGGGTAAACGGGCCTTCTGGTGTTGGCTGACCGGTTTCTATCTGGCCTTTATCCCTCTCTATATGCTGGGGTTTATGGGGATGCCCCGCCGCATGCAGCACTATGAAAATGCGGCCTGGCACCCCTTTCTGATTATCGCGGCCGTGGGGACCGCCGTCATTTCCCTGGGTATTCTGTTCCAGATGATTCAATTATTGGTGAGCATTCGGGATCGTCATGTCCATCGTGATTTGACCGGAGATCCCTGGAACGGCCGCACCCTTGAATGGGCTACTTCCTCTCCACCGGCCGTCTACAACTTCCCGGAAATCCCCGTTGTGGAGGATATCGACGCCTTCTGGGACATAAAGGAAAAGGGCACAGCCTATAAACGGCCGGAACCATACCACGATATTGAAATGCCCAAAAATACCGCCAAAGGCCTGTTCATAGGAGTGTCGGCCTTTCTTTTCGGATTTTCCATGATCTGGTACATCTGGTGGCTGGCCATTCTCAGTTTTCTGGGTATCCTTTTCATGGTGATAGCCAGGGCCTGCGATGACGAAACGGAGTATGTCATACCGGCGGCGGAAGTGGAGAGGATAGAGAATGAGCGCTATGCCCAACTGGCGTTGGCTGGAGTGGAATGAGAAAGAACGAGGTTTCTCACCACTCTATTTGATGTTTTATTAGAAATGCCACAAGGTGTAAATCATGACAACCGACGTCTCAACTATTGACAACTTCCATCCCGGAGATCCCGAACACCCGGATACCGTTGGCATTCAAGCCTTCGGCTTCTGGGTTTATCTCATGACCGATCTGGTCCTGTTTTCAGCCCTCTTTGCCACCCATGCCGTTCTGGCCCACAACTATGCCGGCGGTCCCACCGGAAAGGATCTGTTCGACCTGCCCTATACCTTCGGTGAGACCATGTTCCTGCTTTTCAGCAGTGCAACCTGCGGTCTGGCCATGCTTGCCATGCACAAAGGCAGGAAGGGCTGGGTCTTGGTAGGACTTTTCGTCACCTTCCTGCTGGGCCTCGGATTTTTAGGCATGGAAATCAAAGAGTTTGCCAAGATGATCCAGGAAGGCAACGGGCCGGAACGCAGCGCCTTTCTCTCGGCTTTCTTCACCCTGGTCGGCACCCACGGGGCCCACGTGACGTTCGGTCTGGTCTGGATGGCGGTTATGATGGGCCAGGTCGTCGTCAAGGGAGTGACCACGCCTGTCCAATCCCGGTTGATGCGTTTTTCCATGTTCTGGCATTTCCTGGATATCATATGGATCGGCATATTTACCTTTGTCTACCTGATGGAGGTTATATAGATGACGCAACTACAAATCGACAGCACCGGAGCGGGCAGGGGAAGTTTTAGGTCCTATGCCGCGGGATTCATCCTCTCCATCGTCCTGACCGTTATTTCTTTCGGACTGGTGGTAAACGGCCACCTTCCCCGCTCATCAATGATTTTAGGACTGCTGGGCGCGGCCGTTGTGCAGATGTTGGTGCATTTGCACTATTTTCTGCACCTGGACCGCTCGTCCTCGGCTCGCTGGAACGTGCTGGCCCTGCTATTCACCCTGCTGATTATGTTTATCTTCGTCGGGGGCAGCATCTGGATCATGTTTGACCTGAATTATCGTATGATGTGAGCATGCTTACAAAAATCAAAGCCTATTTGCTTGTGGCCAAACCGGGGATCATCCTGGGGAACCTGATTACCGGCGCGGGGGGATTTTTTTTGGCCTCCAGAGGAGATGTTGATACGGTCCTTCTGTTTTCGACCCTCATGGGCCTGTCTTTGGTGGTTGCTTCCGGTTGCGTATTCAATAACACCATCGATCGGAACATGGACAAAAAGATGACACGCACGCAAAACCGCGCGCTCCCAAAAGGGCTTATCTCGCCTGGCAGGGCGGTTTTTTATGGAACGTTGCCGGGAATTGTGGGCATGACGCTGCTATGGTCGATGACGAACCTCTTGTGCGGGATTATCGTGCTGGCCGGCTTTATCATTTACGCGGGACTGTACAGCCTGTATCTGAAGCCCAGGACGGTTTACAGTACGTTGATCGGCAGTCTTGCCGGGGCGGCTCCTCCACTGGCAGGATATTGTGCGGTCAGCGGCTGTTTTGATATGGGGG